>NZ_JAVRHI010000474.1:0-48756 GCF_034105845.1 Streptomyces sp. CRN 30
CGGCGCGTTCACCGCGTGGACGGACGCGGGGTCCGGACCGGCGGGGGCACCCGCGTGGGCCGCCGCCGGGTCGGGCCCCGGCCCCGGGGAGGCACCCGCGTGCGCGGACGCGGGGTCCGTACCCGGGGGGCTCCCCGTGTACGCGGACGCCGGGTCCGTACCCGGGGGACTTCCCGTGTACGCGGACGCCGGGTCAGTGCCGGAGCCGCTCGACGCGTGCGCGGCGGTCGGGTCCTGGGCGGAGGGACTTCCCGCGTGCGCGGACGCCGGGTCCGGCGTCGAGGGGCCGCCCGCCTGCGCGGACGCCTGGTCCGGGGTCGGGGTCGTTCCCCCGTCGGCCGGTGTCGGGGTGGTGGTCGATGTGTCCGGTGTGTGGTCGGGGGCCGGGTCCGTCGTCGGACCGTCCGCCGGGGACGCCGGCTCGGGGGCGTACCGCTGGGCCGCCTGGGCCGCCTCCGCGCCCTGGATGTCGCCCAGTTCGCGCCAGAGGTGGGCCGCGCCCGCGAGGAGTACCCCCGCCGCGACCCGGTTGCCGGTGAGGATCGCGCGGACGCCCTGCTCGTGGGTGAAGTACGCCTCCGCCCGCCGGTCCCCCGCCCGTCGCGCCGCGGACAGCCCGTGGTCCAGCAGCCGCCCCCAGACGCCGAACCGCAGGGAGCGGGCGAGACCCGGGGACGCGGCCCGAGCGACCTGGACGGCGAGGTCCGGGCGGCCCGCCCCCTCCGCGAGCCGCCCGAGCCGCTCCAGTACCCCGGTGTGGGCGGCGACCTGCGCGGGCGCGGTCGTCGCCAGCCCCGCCCACCGGGCGAAGTGCCGGCACAGCTGTTCCACGGAGAACGGCTGCGGCCCCCCGTACCGCTCCAGCGCCGGTACGACGTCCGCCACCACCCGGTAGCCGCGCTCCGTCCGCTCGGCCAGTCCGAGACCGGCGAGCGCCGTGTACAGCGCGCCGGGGTCCTCGGCCCCGTCGAGCACCCGGAGATGGCCGGGGTCCAGGTCCGCGCCGTCGAGGACCGCCAGCAGGTGCAGGGCGCGCCGCAGCGGTCCGTCGAGCCGGGCCAGCAGCGGCGGCAGCAGTTCGGCCACCGCGCCGGGCCGGGGCAGCACGGCCTCGCCGGACGGGTGCGGACGGGCGAGGACCGCCGCCCGCAGCAGCGGCAGGGGGCTGCCCTCCGCCGCCGTCCACAGGGCGAGGGCGGTCTCCTCCTCGTCGTCGCGCACCACGTGCCGGCCCAGCTCCCGGGCCAGGAGTTCCAGGGCCGCGTCCCGGCCGAGCCCGGCCAGGCGACGGGCCCGGCCGTCCTCGCCGAGCAGGCGGCCCTCGCGGGAGGCGATCACGAAGGTGGCGTCGGGGGCCGCGTCCATGAAGGTGCGCAGCCGCTCGGCGGAGTAGTCGGCGTTGTCGACGTAGACGGTCAGTTCCAGACCGCTCATCAGCCGGCGCAGCTCGCTGCTGGACGGGGCGTAGCCGCTGCTCTCGTAGCACGCCTCGAACATGTCCTGGGCGAGGTCCTCGGGTTCGCGCCGGTCGGCGTCGAGGAAGAGCACGCCGTCGCGGCCCGGCGGCAGCGCGCGGGCGGCGTAGCGCAGCAGGGCGCTCTTGCCGATGCCCGGCGGTCCCCACCACTGGACGGTCCGCCCGGCCTCCACGGCGGCGGCGATCTCGGCGAGTTCCGCCTCGCGGCCGAGCGGCGCGCCCTGGCGGCGCGGGAGCAGCCGTACCGTGGCGCGGCGTTCCGGCCGGGGCCGGTTCTCCGGCATGCGCACGGTCACCGTGGAGCCGTGGTCCGCGCCGATGACGAAGTTGTGGGCGCCCACGACGACCGGCCCGTGGGCATCGCCGCCGATGTCGGCCCGGTTGCCGCCGGGCGTACCGGAGCCGGAGCAAGAGCTGGGACCGGCGTCGCCGGTGTGGTCGGTGTGGTCGGTGTGGTCGGCCATCGTCACCCCGTTGTTCTGCGTGCGGCCGTCTGACGCTGCGTCACGCTAGTCCCGCGCGTCGGCCGTGCCCCCGTAGATTTACGGTTTCCCGGCCGCCTCCCCCAGCGTTGCCACCGGTTCCTCACAAGTGACGGTGGAGCGCTCCGGTCCCGGTGGTCTTCAGGGCTCCGCGTAGGCGACGGCGTGCAGCCGCGCGAGGTCGTCGACGCGGATCGAGCGGTAGCCGGGGGTGACGAACCCCATCGTCCTGAACCGGCGCAGGGCCTTCTGCACGCTGGGCTCCGACGCCCCCGCGAGCGTGGCCAGTTCGGGCTGGGTGATCGGCCAGCGGATCTCGGCGCCCGCGCCGGTCCGGTCCCCGTAGGTCATCGCCAGGTGGTGCAGCACCCGGGCGACGCGGGTGGCGGCGTCGCAGCCGGTGAATGTGGTGCGGTGGACGGTGGCCGCGCGGAGCTTGGCCACCACCGTCTGCTGGAGGGCGAGGGCGATCCGGTGCCGGTCCCGGACGCAGGCGACGAAGTCGTCCCGCCGTACCCGCCGTGTGAGGACCGGCCCGCAGGCGGTCACCGTCGCCGACCGGGGCCCGCCGTCCACCGCCGCGAACTCCCCGACGATGTCCCCGCGCACGCGTACGGCCAGCAGGGCGTCCCGGCCGTCGTCGGCCCGCGCGGTGACTTTGACCAGGCCGCCGAGGAGGAGCAGGACGGAGTCGGTGCGGTCGCCCTCGCGGATGAGGACCCGGCCGGCCGGGTACCGCACCCGGGTCCCGAGCGCGAGGAGCAGGTCGCGGTCGGCCGGGCCGAGGCGGCCGAGCAGGGTCGTCGGCGGCCAGTCGGCCCCCGTGCGGTCCGTCGACGCCCCCGTGCGGTCCGTCTCCGCCCCGTCCATGACCACTCCGCCTCCCTCGTGGGGTCCGCCGGCTCCACCGGGACCAGTGTGCGCACCGAAAAGCCTCACCGACCCCACCACTCCCCGTATTCCTACGACTTGTTCGCACGGCGTCCGGGCAACACTGGGACACGGGGGAGCCGACGCGGGGCCCGTCGAAGCACGGGCCCCGCGCCGCGCCCCGCACCACCGGACAGGGGAAGGGCCGTATGGAACGCCGTGTGGAACACCATGTGGAACGCCGTGTGGAACGCCGTCAGGAGCAGCGGGCCGAGCAGTGGGAGTACCGCGCCGTGCTGGCCGTGGACATCGAGAAGTCGTCGGGACGGGGGAACGTACCGCTGCTGCGCAACCGCGAGGCGCTCCGGTCGATGCTGCGGTCCGCCTTCCTCTGCGGCGGCATCGACTGGGAGGCGTGCCGGCGCACCGACCTCGGTGACGGCCTCCAGGTGACGGCGCCCGCGGGGACGCGGAAGGCGAGCCTGGTCCACCCGCTCGTGCAGGTCCTCACCGACCTGCTGATCGCGCACAACGCCGCGCAGGAACCGCGGACCCGCATCCGCGTGCGCGTCGCGCTGCACGCCGGCGAGATCTGCCTGGACCCCTCCGGGGAGGTCGCCGGGACGCCCCTGGAGACGCTGGCGCGGCTCCTCGACGCCCCCGCGGCCCGCGAGGCGCTGGCCGCGGCCCCGTGGCCGGTCCCCCTGTCGCTGCTGATGTCGCAGCACTTCTACGAGGAGACCGTCCGCCAGGGGTACGAGGGCATCGAGCCGGACCGCTTCCACCGGGTCGGCGTCGCCGTGAAGGAGTACGCGGCCGGTGCCTGGCTGCACGTCCCCGGGTGGACGCCGCCCCGGCCGGACCCCGCGCCGGAGCGGCCCGCCCGGCGCGACCGCGCGGAGCCGGTCACCTCGACGATGAACGTCCGGGCCAAGGGCGGGGGCACCGTCTACGCCAACCAGAACGGCGACCAGCACATCCGCGTCACGCGCCGCTCCTGAGCCGGTACCGCTCCCGGTCCGGTACGGTCACCGGCCCTTGGCGAGCAGCAGTTCGGTGTTGCGGTCGCCCGGTTCGCCGCCGAGGTCCGTGCGGGCTCCGGGGGCGTTGAGGGACAGCTCGCGGTAGAGCGCGGCGAGGCCGGTCTGGGAGAGGTCGGTGAAGTCCGTGCGGGCGGGGGCGGCGGACTCGACGAGGGTGGTGAAGACCGAGAGCGTGCCGTCCTTGTTGTCGGTCAGTTCGACGACCCGGGCGAGCTGGGGGTGGTCGATGTGGGAGGCGGTGGAGATCTCCCAGAAGGAGCCGCCGTCGGCGTCGGTGTGCGCGGTGATGTCGTTGCGGTGGATGTGGCCGTTGACCCAGGCGACGACGTTGCGGTGGCGGCCGAGGACGGCGAGGACGTCGTCGCCGGTGTGCCGCGCGTCGTCGGGGCGGGCCGGGTCGGGACGGGTGTTGTCCATGGTCTTGCTGGTGTGGTGGCTGAAGACGACGGCGTAGGAGTCCTTGTTCTCCTTCAGCGTCCGCTCCAGCCAGGCGAGCTGGGCCGCGCCGATCGAGCCCTCGTAGTGGCCGCCGGGGTCGGTGGTGTCGAGGCTGATGCCGAGGACGTCGTCGGAGACGCGGAAGGAGTAGTACTGGGTGCCCTCCTCGACGTTGGCGGCCGAGTAGCCGTGGCCCGCCGGGCCGGGGCCGAGGTGGGCCGGGTCGAGGTGGGCCCTCAGGTACTCGGCCGGGGTGAAGGGGGCGCGCCGCTCGTCCGGGGTGACGGGGCGCATGGCGCGGGCGTGGGCCGTGAGGAACTCCCGGTACAGGGCGCCCTGGGGGTCCTCGGCCTTCTTCAGGGCCGTCTGGACCCGCTGGGCGTCGGCGGCGGACAGCTCCATCAGCTTGCGGCCGCCGACGGCCAGTTCGGTGAGGTACGTGTCGCCGTGGGAGGCGTAGCAGCCCAGCGGCATCGCGTCGTGGTTGCCGACCGTGGAGTACCAGGGCAGGTTGAGGCCGGGGCTGCGGACCTCGCGGATCGCGGCGGCGAGGAACCCCTCCAGGCGCGGGAAGCCGAGCCGCTTGTCGGCGTCGCGCAGGTCCGCGTCGGGCTGCCAGAAGCGGGCGAGGCCGCTGTTCTGGACGCCCTCGTACTGCCGGGGGTCACCGGAGTTGGGGGTGACGCGGCCGCCGCTCATCACCGTGAGGTACCACTCCAGCTCGGTGCGGGCGTTGTTGTCGGTGTTGTCGCCTGTGGTGATCGCGCAGTGCAGCGGCGATCCGGTGACGGGGGCGCCGCGCAGGGCGTTGACCCGCTCCACGAGCGCGACGGCGCCCTGCACGGTGAGGGCCTCCTGGGGGCGCCAGGCGTGGACGTCGGTGGAGCGCAGGTACTCCAGGCGCAGCGGGTGCTGCACGTCCATCAGGTGCAGGTCGGTGAGTTGGACGAAGGCGGCGAGCGGGGTGCGGCGGCCGGCCCGGCCGGAGCGGGCGGCGGCGAGTCCGTCGCGGACGACGCGCTGCCAGCCGGGGCCCTCGCCGAGCCGCCGGTAGCCGGAGCCGGAACCGCTGTCGCGTGCCGTGGAGAGGGCGGCGACGGTCGTGCCGCGGGTGTAGGGGGCCAGGGGGGCGGCGGGGGCCTGCCGGGAGGTGAGGGCCGTGCCCCGGGCGTCGGCGGCCGTGGCGCGGGCCTCCTCGGGCCGCAGGGCGTAGCCGGCGGCGCCCCCGCCGAGGGCGACGGCGGCGGAGGCCGCGAGGACGGTACGGCGGTGGACGCCCGGCCGGTCGCCGGTGACGGTGCGTGTGCGCGACATGCGCTTCTCTCCCCGAGTGCGAACGCGTCGGCAGTGACCGCGGGCGGTCGCATCCGCGAACACCCGCTCGTACCGGATCGTTGGCACCGGGGATGACCTGTGTGTGAACGGGGCGGCAACGCGTGACGCCGATCACCGTACGTGGATCACGCGCCCGTCTGCGCGTTCGCGAACGCTCCTCGGGTGGCCGGTGGGCGGTCACGCGGCGTTCATCTGCCGGGGTAGGGGCCGTGGCCCCGGGAGAGACTCGCCGCCCTCCCGTCCGCCGGACGGTCCCGCCACAGGGCGAGGCCCGTGTCGACGAGCGGCACCCGGGTGAGGGCGGGCACCGCCTCCAGCGCGTGCCACGCCGCCAGGTCCGTGGAGCCGCCGACCTCGTGGCGGAGTTCGCCGCCGGCGACCCGGCCCTCGTAGACGATCCGCAGCGCGTGGTGGTCGGCGGAGCGGCCGAACCGCCGCCGTCCGACGACCCGCTGGGAGTCGACGCCGAGCAGGCGGCTCACCTCGACGCGGTAACCGGTCTCCTCGGCCAGTTCCCGCACGACGGTGGCGTGCGGGTCCTCGCCGTGGTCCATGCCGCCGCCCGGCAGGGTCCACTCCCCCGGACCGCTCCCGGACAGCCGGGCCAGCAGTACCTGTCCGTCCCGTACGCATACGGCGTAGGCCGCCACCCGCAGGTTCTGTCGCACGTCGGGACGCTAACCCGTCGGCGGGACGGACGGCAGTGGGCCTCGTCGGCGACGGGACCGCGGGATTGTCATGTACCGCCCGTTGTGTCCCCGGTGGCGTATGGCGGAAGTACGCCATGGTCCCGTCCCGTCCCGGTCATCCCTCCCCAAACAATGACCTCTTACGTAAAGCTGAGCGGTCGTCCGGGATCGCATTCCGGACTGGAGTGGCCAGGCCCGATCGACCTCGGTCACTCCGCCCGTACGTCCCCGCATCGCCGCACCGACCAGGGATACCGAACAACCACGAGGGATGCCGATGACCCACACTCCCCAGCGCGAGCCGATACCGGGCGCGAGACGCGCGGCCCGTATCGCCGTGGCCGCCGGCCTCGTCGCCGCGCTCAGCGCCGTCGGGCCGATACCCCTGGCCCTCGCCGCCGACGGCCCCGCCACCACCGCGCCGGCCGACCCGTCCGTCAAGTCCGCACCCGAGAAGCTGGGTTCGGACGACGCGGACCGGCTCGCCGAGGCCAAGGCCGACGGCGAGAAGAACGTCACCATGATGGTGGCCACCGCGCCCGGCGGCACCGCCGAGGTCGCGAAGAAGCTGAACGCGGTCGAGGGCGGCACGGTGGGCCGCGCCTACGACGAGCTCGGCTACGTCCGCGCCACCGTCCCCACCGCGAAGGCCGACGCGGCGATCGCCGCCGCCGCGAAGCTCTCCTCCGTCCACGGCATCGATCTACGCGAGGAGATCGAGCTGGACGACCCGACGCCGAGCGCGGACACCGCGAAGGGCGCCGCCACGAAGGCGACGGCCACCGCCGAGGCTCCCGGGAAGAACACGCCCGCGGAGAACCCGTACAACCCGTCCTTCGAGACGGGCGCCGTCGACTTCGTGAAGCAGAACCCGAAGGCGGACGGCCGCGGCATCACCATCGGCATCCTGGACTCCGGTGTGGACCTGGCCCACCCGGCGCTGCAGAAGACCACCACCGGCGAGCGGAAGATCGTCGACTGGGTGACGGCGACCGACCCGGTCGTCGACGAGGACCGGACCTGGCGGCCGATGACGGCCTCCGTCTCCGGGGGCACGTTCACCTACGGCGGCCAGACCTGGACGGCGCCCGCCGGCTCGTACAAGGTCTCCACCTTCCTGGAGTCGTACACCACCGGCGGCGACGCGGCCGGTGACGCCAACCGGGACGGCGACACCACCGACTCCTGGGGCGTGCTCTACGACGCGGCGGCCGGCACGGTCCGCGTCGACCTGAACGACAACCACGACTTCTCCGACGACACCCCGATGAAGCCGTACAAGGACGGCTTCCAGGTCGGGTACTTCGGCACCGACGACCCGAAGACGGACGTCGCCGAGCGCCAGCCGTTCGTCGTCGAGATCCGCAAGGACGTCGTCTACAACTCCGCCGGTTCGAAGGCCGACTTCGTCAACATCGGCGTCATCGAGTCCGAGCACGGCACCCACGTCGCGGGCATCACCGCCGCCAACGGCCTGTTCGGCGGGAAGATGGACGGCGCCGCCCCCGGCGCGCAGATCGTCTCCTCGCGCGCCTGCACCTGGACCGGCGGCTGCACCAACGTCGCGCTGACCGAGGGCATGATCGACCTCGTCGTCAACCGCGGCGTCGACATCGTCAACATGTCGATCGGCGGCCTGCCGTCCCTCAACGACGGCAACAACGCCCGCGCGGAGCTGTACACCCGCCTCATCGACGAGTACGGCGTCCAGCTGGTGATCTCGGCCGGCAATTCCGGCCCCGGTGCCAACACCATCGGCGACCCCGGCCTGGCCGACAAGGTCATCTCGGTCGGCGCGTCCATCTCCAAGGACACCTGGGCGGTCAACTACGGCTCGGCGGTCAGCAAGAAGTACGCCATGATGCCGTTCTCCTCGCGCGGTCCGCGTGAGGACGGCGGCTTCACGCCGACGCTCACCGCGCCGGGCGCGGCGATCAACACCATCCAGACCTGGATGCCGGGCTACCCGGTCGCCGAGGCGGGCTACTCCCTGCCGGCCGGCTACGGCATGCTCCAGGGCACCTCGATGGCGTCCCCGCAGGCCGCCGGCGCCTCGGCGCTGCTGCTCTCCGCCGCGAAGCAGAAGCACATCGACCTCACCCCGGCGAAGCTGCGCACCGCGCTGACCTCGACCGCCGACCACATCAAGGATGTGCAGGCGTACGAGGAGGGCGCCGGCCTGATCAACGTCGTGGACGCCTGGAAGTCGATCCGCAAGGGCGCCACCGCCCACGAGTACACGGTCAAGGCCCCCGTCGACACCGCGATCGACTACGCGCTGAAGACCCCGGGCTTCGGCACCGGCCTCTACGACCGCGAGGGCGGCCTGAAGGCCGGGCAGAAGAAGACGTACGAGATCACCCTGACCCGCACCTCCGGCGCGGACAAGGCGATCCGGCACGAGCTGCACTTCGAGAACAACGCCGGGAACACCTTCAAGGTCGTCGGGGACGACACCGTGAAGCTCGGCCTGAACCAGCCGGTCACCGTCGAGGTCCAGGCCGCGCCCAAGTCCGCCGGGCTGAAGAGCGCGATCCTCGAGGTCGACGACCCGAAGACCGAGGGCACCGACAAGCTGGTCATGACCACCGTCGTGGTCTCCGCGCCGCTCACGGCCGCCCAGAAGTACACCTACTCGGCGTCGGACACGGTGCAGCGCAACAGCACCACGTCCTACTTCGTGACGGTCCCCGAGGGCGCCAAGACCCTGGAGGTCGCCATCGGCGGCCTGAAGGGCGCGAGCCAGACCCGGTTCATCGCGATCCACCCGTACGGCGTCCCGCTCGACAACACCTCCACGCCGTACTGCTACAACAACTACCTCGACGGCAACGGCTGCAAGCCCGACGTGCGTGAGTACGCCGACCCGCAGCCCGGCGTCTGGGAGATCGAGGTCGAGTCGCGCCGCACGTCGCCGCTGCTCGACAACCCGTACACGCTGGACGTGTCCCTGCTCGGGGCGGTTTTCGACCCGGAGGTCGTCACCGTGCCCGAGGCCAAGGCCGGCACCCCGGTCGACGCCTCCTGGACGGTGACGAACCAGGGCGCCGCGATCGACGGCGGCAAGCTGGTGGGCGGCCCGCTGGGCTCCTCCCTCACCACCCGTCCCACCATCGCCGACGGCGCCACGCAGACCACCACGGTCGAGGTCCCCGAGGGCGCGACCGCGCTCGACGTGGCGATCGGGGGCGTCTCGGACGCCGCCGCCGACCTCGACCTGACGGTCTACGACGCGGACGGCGACGCGGTCGGCCAGAGCGCCGACGGCGACTCGGAGGAGTCCGTCTCGGTGGCCGACCCGGCCGCCGGCACGTACACCGTCGAGGTCTACGCGTACTCCGTCCCGGCCGGCTCCACGGAGTACGACTACCGGGACGTGTACTTCGCCGCCACCCTCGGCGCGGTCACCGTGGACGACGCCCCGGTGTCGCTCGCCACGGGTGAGTCCGCCACCGTCTCCGGCAGCGTGACCGCGCTGGCCGCCGCGCCGGAGGGCCGCGCGTTCTTCGGCCGCGTCCAGCTGGTGAACGCCCGCGGCACGGTCGCGGGCACCGGCAGCGTGGCCATCGAGAAGGTCGTGCCGTAGTCCGGTACGGCACGGAAGGGGGCGGACGCTTCGGCGCCCGCCCCCTTTCACGTCCGGCGGCCGGTGGTCAGTCGCAGGTCAGCGCGCGGGCCTCCGCGGCGGACGCGAGGAGACGGGGCAGCTGGGGGGCGATCTCCTTCCCGCCGACGAACAGCTCGTCCACGTACTCGCCCCCGGGCGACAGCCCGAACAGCACCCGGTCGCCGACGGCCGGGCGGCCGGGGCTCTCCTCCACCAGGAAGACGGCCTCGTCCGGCGCCCCGTCCCGCGGCGCGTACGCCCGGGTGACCCGTACGGTGATCCGCTCGGCGTCCGCGCCCGGCACCGCCTCGGCGGCGGTCACCGTGGCCTCGGCGACCAGGCGGGCGCAGGCCAGGTAGCGGGGGTCGCCGAAGGACCCGCCGGCCGCCTTGGAACCGGCCTCCACCCCGGCCCCGGAGTCCTCGGCGTAGCCGCCCCCCGCCTGGGTCAGCAGCCACGCCCCGCCGCCCAGGACCGCGGCGGCGCAGGCCACGGCGAGTGCGCCGAGGGCCACGCTGAGCGGGCGGCGACGGGGGCGGGGGCGGGCGGCCGGGCGCGCCGGCACCGGTTCCGGCGGTGGCGGGGGCTCGCCCAGCGCGTCCCCGATCATCCGCAGCCGTTCCCGGAGCGCCGCCACGTCGGCCGCCTCGGCGGAGTCCGGCGGCAGCGGCTCGCCCAGGATCGCGGCCATCAGCGCGTCGTCGGGCGCGCGCCCGTCGGGTGTGCCCTTGCGTTCGGCGGTCACGTCACACCACCTCGTCCTCGTGCAGGCGGGCGCGCAGGGCCCGTACCGCCGTGTGCAGCCTGCTCTTGACCGTGCCCTCGGGGACGCCCAGTTCCTCGGCGATGCCGCGCACCGGCAGATCGGCGTAGAAGCGCAACACGACGACCTGGCGCTGGGCGTCGGGCAGCTCGTCCAGGCCCCGGGCGACGGCGAGGGAGAGCAGGCTGGTCTCCTCGCCGGAGGGCAGGTCGCTCTGGCGCAGCGCGGAGAGGCGCTCGCCGATCCGCTCCTGGCGGCGCCGGGCCCGGTGCCAGTCCATGGCGAGGTTGGAGGCGACGACCGCCGCCCACGCGGAGACGTCCCGGGGCGCCTCCTGCCCGTTCGCGGCCCGCTCCAGGAGTCGCAGGCGGACCTGCTGCACCCCGTCCGGCAGGTCCGCCTGCGGCACCCCGCCGAGCGCGAGCACCGCCCGCACCCGGCGTTCCTGCGCCGCGTCCAGCGGATCGTCACCCGGGGGCCCGCCCATGGACCTCGCCGCCCCGCGGCGTCTTTTCACGCGCAGCACGCCACCCCTCCCCTCGCCGCGTTTCCCCTATGACGCCGCAGGGGGCGGAAACGTTCGGCGCCGGGCGGACCGGTGGGGCAGAGGCGTACGTCACACCTGGTGTGGTCCGGAACGAAAGGGGCAGGGTCGAGGCAGCACAGCTTGCGGCGCGGACGCCGTTGCGGGTGAATTCCTGCAGCTCGGCGGGGGCGCGGCCGCAGGGACACCGGCCGCCGCCCGAGCCGCCGCGGTCGCCTTCGCCCCGCCGCCGGGCAATGCGGTGGACAGGCGGGCCCGGGATGACCGCATGATGGAAAAGTCCCGGCCGCACAGGTCGGGCGCACGCATGTACGAAAGGGAGTCGCCGTGAGGGTCGGAATCGTCGGAGCCACCGGTCAGGTGGGCACGGTCATGCGCAGGATTCTCGACGAGCGGGCCTTCCCGGTCACCGAGCTGCGCCTGTTCGCCTCCGCCCGGTCCGCGGGCCGGGAGCTGGACGGCGTGACGGTCGAGGACGCGGCGACCGCCGACTACTCCGGTCTGGACATCGTGCTCTTCTCCGCGGGCGGCGCCACCTCCAAGGCGCTGGCCGAGAAGGTCGCCGCGCAGGGCCCCGTCGTGATCGACAACTCCTCGGCCTGGCGCCGCGACCCCGAGGTGCCCCTGGTGGTCGCCGAGGTCAACCCGCACGCGATCGCCTCCCGCCCCAAGGGCATCATCGCCAACCCGAACTGCACCACGATGGCCGCGATGCCGGTGCTGCGGCCGCTGCACGCCGAGGCGGGTCTCGAAGCCCTCGTGGTGGCCACGTACCAGGCGGTGTCCGGGTCCGGTCTCGCCGGTGTGGACGAGCTGTTCGAGCAGGTCAAGAAGGTCGGCGAGGACGCGCCGAAGCTGACCCACGACGGCGGTGCCGCCGACTTCCCGAAGCCGGAGAAGTACGTCGCGCCGATCGCGTACAACGTGCTGCCGATGGCCGGTTCGATCGTCGACGACGGTCTGCACGAGACCGACGAGGAGCAGAAGCTCCGCCACGAGTCCCGCAAGATCCTGGAGATCGAGGGGCTGAAGGTCTCCGGCACCTGCGTGCGCGTCCCCGTCTTCACCGGGCACTCCCTCCAGATCAACGCCCGTTTCGCCCGCCCGATCAGCGTGGAGCGCGCCAAGGAGCTGCTGGGCGGCGCCCCCGGCGTGGCCCTCACCGAGGTCCCGACCCCGCTCCAGGCCGCCGGCCAGGACCCCTCCTACGTCGGCCGCGTCCGGCGCGACGAGACCGTCGACAACGGTCTGGCGCTGTTCGTCTCCAACGACAACCTGCGCAAGGGCGCCGCGCTGAACGCGGTGCAGATCGCGGAGCTGGTGGCGGCGGAGCTGTCCGGGAAGGCCGGCGAGTAATTCCTCGGTTCCGCCGTCCTTCCGCGCCGCCCGCCCGTGGAAGGATGGCGGAAACGACACATACGAGGAGATGACCGCGTGCCTGGCACAAACCTGACCCGCGAAGAGGCGCAGCAGCGGGCGAAGCTGCTCACCGTTGACGCGTACGAGATCGATCTCGACCTCTCGGGCGCGCAGGAGGGGGGCACGTACCGGTCCGTGACCACGGTGCGTTTCGACGTCACCGAGACGGGTGCCGCCTCCTTCATCGACCTGGTGGCGCCGGCCGTGCACGAGGTCGTCCTCAACGGCGACCAGCTCCCGGTGGACGAGGTCTTCGCCGACTCGCGGATCGCCCTGCCCGGCCTGCTGGAGGGCCGCAACATCCTCCGGGTGGTCGCCGACTGCGCCTACACCAACACCGGCGAGGGTCTGCACCGGTTCGTCGACCCGGTCGACGAGCAGGCCTACCTGTACACCCAGTTCGAGGTGCCGGACGCCCGCCGGGTCTTCGCCTCCTTCGAGCAGCCGGACCTGAAGGCCACCTTCCAGTTCACCGTGCGGGCCCCCGAGGGCTGGACGGTGATCTCCAACTCGCCCACCCCCGAGCCGCGCGACAACCTCTGGGTGTTCGCGCCGACGCCGCGGATCTCGACGTACGTCACGGCGCTGATCGTCGGCCCGTACCACTCGGTGCACAGCGTGTACGAGAAGGACGGCCGCACGGTGCCGCTCGGCATCTACTGCCGTCCCTCGCTCGCCGAGCACCTCGACTCGGACGCGATCTTCGAGGTGACCCGGCAGGGCTTCGACTGGTTCCAGGAGAAGTTCGACTACGCGTACCCGTTCGAGAAGTACGACCAGCTCTTCGTGCCGGAGTTCAACGCGGGCGCGATGGAGAACGCGGGCGCGGTCACCATCCGCGACCAGTACGTCTTCCGCTCGAAGGTGACGGACGCCGCGTACGAGGGCCGGGCCGCGACGATCCTGCACGAGCTGGCCCACATGTGGTTCGGCGACCTGGTCACCATGACCTGGTGGAACGACCTGTGGCTGAACGAGTCGTTCGCCACCTACGCGGAGGCCGCCTGCCAGGCGTACGCGCCCGGCTCGAAGTGGCCGCACTCCTGGACGACGTTCGCCAACCAGATGAAGACCTGGGCGTACCGGCAGGACCAGCTGCCCTCCACGCACCCGATCATGGCGGACATCAGCGACCTCGACGACGTGCTCGTCAACTTCGACGGCATCACGTACGCCAAGGGCGCCTCCGTCCTCAAGCAGCTCGTCGCCTACGTCGGGGAGGACGAGTTCTTCCGCGGCGTGCAGGCGTACTTCAAGCGGCACGCGTTCGGCAACACCCGCCTGTCCGACCTGCTGGGCGCCCTGGAGGAGACCTCCGGGCGGGATCTGAGGTCCTGGTCGAAGGCGTGGCTGGAGACGGCCGGCATCAACGTCCTGCGCCCGGTGATCGACACCGACGCGGACGGCGTCATCACCTCCTTCGCCGTCCGGCAGGAGGCGCCGCCGCTCCCGGCCGGCGCGAAGGGCGAGGCGACGCTGCGTCCGCACCGCATCGCGATCGGCTTCTACGACCTCGACCCGGCCGGCAAGCTGGTCCGCGGCGAGCGCTTCGAGCTGGACGTCGACGGCGAACTGACCGATGTGCCGCAGGTGGTCGGCGCCCGCCGCCCCTCGGTGGTGCTGCTCAACGACGACGATCTGTCCTACGCCAAGGTCCGCCTGGACGAGCGGTCGCTGGCGTTCGTCACCGAGCACCTCGGCGACTTCGCCGAGTCCCTGCCGCGCGCGCTGTGCTGGGCGTCGGCCTGGGACATGACCCGGGACGCGGAGCTGGCCGCCCGTGACTACCTCGCCCTGGTGCTCTCCGGCATCGGCAAGGAGTCCGACATCGGCGTCGTGCAGTCGCTGCACCGGCAGGTGAAGCTGGCGATCGACAGCTACGCCGACCCGGCCGCCCGCGAGACGCTGCTGACCCGCTGGACCGAGGCGACCCTCGCGCACCTGCGGGCCGCGACGCCGGGCAGCGACCACCAGCTCGCGTGGGCGCGGGCGTTCGCGGCGACGGCCCGCACCCCGGAACAGCTCGACCTGCTGGACGCCCTCCTCGAGGGGACGCAGACCGTGGAGGGCCTCGCCGTCGACACGGAGCTGCGCTGGGCGTTCGTGCTCCGTCTCGCCGCGGTGGGCCGCTTCGACGAGGCGGAGATCGCCGCCGAGCACGAGCGGGACCGTACCGCCGCCGGTGAGCGGCACGCCGCGGCGGCGCGGGCCGCCCGGCCGACCGAGCAGGCCAAGGCCGAGGCGTGGGCGTCGGTCGTCGACTCCGACAAGCTGCCGAACGCGGTGCAGGAGGCGGTGATCACCGGCTTCGTCCAGACCGACCAGCGCGAGCTGCTGGCGCCGTACACGGACCGGTACTTCGAGGTGCTCCAGGGCGTCTGGGACTCCCGTTCGCACGAGATGGCCCAGCAGATCGCGGTCGGCCTGTACCCGGCGGTGCAGGTGACCGACGAGACGCTGCGCAGGACCGACGCGTGGCTGGCCTCCGCCCGGCCGAGCGCGGCCCTGCGCCGGCTGGTCTCGGAGTCCCGCTCGGGTGTGGAGCGCGCGCTGCGCGCCCAGGCGGCGGACGCGGCGGCGAGCTGACGGTTCTCCGGTACGGGGAGGGGCGCCCGGAGCATTCCGGGCGCCCCTCCCCGTACCCGTCGTCTCCGTCCGCTCAGCCCACGTACCGGCTGACCGCCGCCTCCGTCGCCGCCCGTTCCGCGTCGTCGGCCGCCCAGGCCGCGTACCCGTCGGGCCGCACCAGCAGCGCGGTACGCCGGCCGCTGACCCAGTGCCGTACCGCGAGCCGGCCGTCGTGGCCCTCTCCGCGCATGTCGTCGCTCTTCAGGTAGTCCGGCGTGATCAGCACGAACCGGCCGCCGCGCAGCGCCTCGTAGAGCCGGCCGCCGCCCGCGAGGGCCACGTCGGGGACCCGGGCGCCGGTGAGGGGGTGGGCGCCGCGCGGCGCGGGGTAGCGGACGCCGACGCCGGTGACCTGCCCGGCCATCCTGCGGCGGGCAGGGCCCACGTGGTCCAGGACGGTGGTGGCGGCGGCCCGCAGCCCGCGCGTGAAGGGGCGGTCGGCCATCGCGAGCCGGACGATGCCGCCGCTGCTGCGCAGTACCGTCCGGCCGACGGGGTGCCGTTCGGCCTGGTAGGTGTCGAGGAGGCCGTCGGGGGCGTGGCCGCGCAGCACGGCGGCCAGCTTCCAGCTCAGGTTGGCGGCGTCCTGGAGTCCGGTGTTCATGCCCTGGCCGCCGGCCGGGGAGTGGACGTGCGCGGCGTCCCCGGCGAGGAAGACGCGGCCCGCGCGGTAGGCCGGGGCCTGCCGTTCGTCGCTGTGGAAGCGGGACATCCAGCGGGCGTCGTGCATGCCGTAGTCCCGGCCGAGCGCGGTCCGGGTGATGCCCCGGATCTCGTCCAGGTCGAGGGGTTCGGTGTCGGCGACGTTCCGGGCGCGGTCCCAGCCGATCACCCGGTGGTAGCCGTCGCCGAACGGGGCGAGGAAGGCGAAGGTGCCGCCGGCCGCGTTGGCGGTGAGCAGCTGTCCGGGCTCCTCGGCGAGGCGTACGTCGGCGAGGACCACGGAGCGGATCACCGAGCGCCCGGGGAAGGGCAGCCCGACCGCCTGCCGTACGGCGCTGCGCATCCCGTCCGTACCGACGGCGTACGCCGCGCGCAGCTCGCCCGCCGCGCCGCCGGGCCCCCGGACCTCGACGGTGACGCCGTCCGCGTCCTGGCGGAGCCCGGTCACCTCGGTCTCGTCGCGGAACTCGACGCCCGCCTCGGCGGCCCGCCGGTGCAGCACCTTCTCCACCTCGTACTGCGGGACGACGAGGAGGTGCGGGAAGCGGGAGCGCAGGACGGAGAGGTCGACGGTGAGGCTGCCGAAGAAGCCGATGCGGTCCAGGCGGCGGCCGACGGTCTCCACGTCGTCGGCGAGGCCCCGGGCGTCGAGCTGTTCGAGGGTGCGGGCGTGCACGACGAAGGCGCGGGAGAGGTTGCTGATCCCCGGCGGGCGCTTCTCCACGAGGGTGACGGGGACGCCGGCGGCGGCGAGGTCCCCGGCCAGGAGCAGACCGGTGGGACCCGCGCCGACGACGATCACGGAGCTTGCGGCCGCGGTGGACATCTCGGTGCCGTGCATCTGAGCCTCCTGGACGGTGCCGGGGACAGTACGCCGGCCGCCAAGGTATCGGCACACGCGTCGAGGGCGCCCGCTTTCCCAGCGGACGCCCTCGGCGAGGAGAAGCGGATTCAGGCCTTCGCGTCGGCCTTCATCGTCTCCCGGGTCTTGATGTTGCGGGTGGTCACCCGGTGCTCCTCCTTGGAGCGGTCGAGGACCATGACGAGGCCCGCGATCACCGCGAAGAGCACGACCGGGGCGAAGACGTAGAGGCCCAGCGTCTCGATGACGCTGAGACCGGAGCCGGGGTCGTCACCGTCGTCGCGGGTCAGCGCGAGCGCGGGGGACGACATGAGCAGCATCATCAGCGTCGTACCGGCCGCCAGGGTGCCGGCGCGCAAGGCGTTCTTCTTGTCCACGTCCCCAAGTTAGCGAACGCCGATCGACACCGCGCGCCCGGGGTGCCGTACGGGGCCCCGGGCGGGCGGCGTTCACCGGCCGGGGCCGGCGCGTACGGCGTCGAACAGGGCGTGCAGCCGGGGGGAGGCCGCCAGTTCCTCCAGGGTCACCGGGCGGCCCTCGGCGTCGGCGACCGGCAGCCGCCAGTTCGGGTACTGGTCCCAGGTGCCGGGCAGGTTCTGCGGGCGGCGGTCGCCGACCGCGTCGGGCAGCCAGACGCCGACCATGCGGGCCGGGGTGGCGCGCAGGAAGCGGTACAGCGCCTGGACGCCGGCCTCCTCGGAGGCGGGGTCGGTGCCGCCGCCGGTGCCCCGGAGCAGCCCCAGCCGGGCCAGCAGGTCCAGCCACTCCCCCGCGTCCGCCGCCGCCTCGGCCCGCTCCTCCTCGACCGGCCGGGTGAGCAGCCCGAGGCGGTCGCGGAGGCCGACGTGCTCGCCGGTGAGGCGGGCGGCGGTGGGCGGCAGGTCGTGGGTGGTGGCGGTGGCCAGGCAGTCGGCGCGCCAGGCGTCGGCGGGCAGCGGGCGCCCGTCACCCTCCCAGTCCCGTTCGAAGAAGAGCACGGAGGTGCCGAGCACGCCCCGCTCGCGCAGCGTCTCCCGTACCCCGGGTTCCACGGTCCCGAGGTCCTCGCCGATCACGACCGCCCCCGCCCGGGACGCCTCCAGCACCAGCACGGCGAGCATGGCCTCGGCGTCGTAACGGACGTAGGTGCCCTCGGTGGGCGGGTGGCCCTCGGCGACCCACCAGAGCCGGAAGAGGCCCATCACGTGGTCGATGCGCAGGGCGCCGGCGTAGCGGAACAGGCCGCGCAGCAGGTCGCGGAAGGGCGCGTAGCCCGACTCGGCGAGCCGGTCCGGGCGCCAGGGCGGCAGGCCCCAGTCCTGGCCGCGGGCGTTGAAGGCGTCCGGCGGGGCGCCCACCGACATGCCGGCGGCGAAGTGCTCCCGCTGCGCCCAGGCATCGGCGCCGACCGGGTGGACGCCCACCGCGAGGTCGTGCACGATGCCCAGCTCCATGCCCGACTCGCGGGCGGTGCGCTGGGCGTCGGCGAGCTGGGCCTCGGTGAGCCAGGTGAGCCAGGCGTGGAAGTCGACGCGGTCCATCAGCTCGGCGCGGGCGCGGGCGGTCTCCCCGGAGCGCGGGTCGCGCAGGCCGGCGGGCCAGCTCCGCCAGTCGGAGCCGTGCACCTCGGCGAGGGCGCACCAGGTGGCGTGGTCCTCCAGGGCCTGTCCCTGCTCGGCGAGGTAGTCGCAGTAGGCGGCACGCCTCCCGGGACCGGGCGGGACCTCGCGCAGCGTTCGCAGCGCCTCCCGCTTCAGCTCCCACACCGCGTCCCGGTCGATGAGGGCGTCGCGCTCGGTGACGTCCTCCCGGAGCCGCCCGGCCCGCTCCAGCAGGTCGCGCAGGGGCCCGGGGTCGTCGGCGTACGCGAACTCGGGCAGCGCCTCGACCCGCAGATGCACCGGATCGGGGAAGCGCCGGGAGGAGGGCCGGTAGGGAGAGGGGTCGGTCGGAGCCCCGGGCACAGCGGCGTGCAACGGATTGACCTGCACGAACCCGGCGCCGAGGGTGCGTCCGGCCCAGGCGGCCAGCTCACCGAGGTCACCGAGGTCGCCCATGCCCCAGGACCGGCGGGAGAGCAGGGAGTAGAGCTGGACGAGGATGCCGTAGGAGCGGGCGGCCGGGGTGGGCAGCCGCGGCGGGGCGACGACGAGGTGGCACCGCGCGACGTGCCCGTCCGGCGCGGTGGCGGTGACCCGGTGCACACCGGCCGGCAGCCCTTCGGTGGTGTCCCGCCGCTCCCCCTCCTCCGTCTCCACGCCGATCCGGGTGCCGGCGGGCAGCGCCGCCAGGGCGGCCGGCAGGGGTCCGCCGCTCCACCACACCACGGTCGGCGGCAGCAGGGCGGTGCTCAGCTCGGCCTCGCGGGCGGCGAGCGCGGCCCGTACGGCCTCGGGGTACCGGGCGTCGACGCCGAGGGCGGCCAGGGTGCGGGTGAGGGCGGCGGCGGAGGCGGTGACGACGCGGTCGGGGGACGGGCGGTAGGAGGCGGCGACGCCGTGCAGCTCGGCGAGCCGGGTCAGTTCCTCGGACGGCGGCTCGGCGGACCGGGGACCCGTCACCTACGGCCTCGTGGCTTCCGGTACGGCGAAGGAGGGCCCGCCCTGCTCCGGCACGACCGCCGTCAGCTCGGGCGAGGACTCACTGGTCAGCGGCACCACGTCGGGGAAGGGCGCCTCGCTGGTGAGCGGTTCGGCGTCGGGCAGCGGCGGCTCGCTGGTCAGCGGCGGCTCCACGTACGCCATCGGGGTGCCGAACGGGGGCGTGATCTCGGCGTCGGCGGACTCCTCCGCCACGGGTTTGCAGGGAGAGGGAAAGGTGAGATGTGCGGCCACGTGGGCCTCCTTGTCGAGACGGCCGGGGATATCCAGCCCTACCCAAAGGGCGCGGAAGCAGACGCCCTGACGTGGCGAACGTGACCCTGGTCACACTCGTCCGAGGTATCTCACCCTACCGAGGCGGCGAACCGCGCCCAGGACTTCGTCGGAGCTGATGACCAACGCCCTGCTGCACGGCAGCCTCCGGGGATGGCTCGTCCGCGTGGCGGTGAGCCTCGACCGGTGCGCCCTGCGGGTCGAGGTCAGCGACCCGCGCGGTGAGCGGCTGCCGCGCCCGCGACCGGTCACCGACCAGGCCCTGTCTCCCCTACCCTGAACCCGTGGACCCCCGCGAATCCGGAGGAGCCTTGTGACCGTGACCGCTGACCGGCCCCAGATGCTTGTCACCGAGTTCGAGGAACTCGCCCGGCACGCCGCCCGGAGCATAGAAGGCGCCCGGCTTGAGTTCATCAGCGGACACATCGGGGGAAAAGCAGTGCCTGACGGCGATCACGGACGCATCATTCAGTGGCTGACTCGCATCTGCATGCAGCACCGGCCTGATCTGTGGCTGGACCCCACACAGGGACTGGTGGTCGAGACCTACCGGGAGGGCCGAGCCCGTCCCGACGGTTCCCTGGCCCCGGCGGATGCTTTCGTCGGCCAAGGCGAATGGGCCGACCCCACCCCCGTCCTCATGACCGTCGAAGTCACCTCGTACGACTCCGACACCGACCGGCGTGACCGCGTCGACAAGCCCCGGGCGTACGCCGGGGCCGGGATTCCGGTCTACCTGCTGATCGACCGGGACACCTGTGAGGTCAAGGTGCACAGCCGGCCCGACGGCGGGCGGTACGAGACCGTGCAGACGTTGCCCTTCGGCAAGGAGGTCGCGCTGCCCGAGCCCGTCGGGATCACCCTGGACACCGAGCCGCTGAAGAACTGGGTGCGCTGAACCCGCCTCCAGCCGCTCGGCGTCGCAGGTACACGAAGGCCCGGATCTCGATCAGGCGGAGATGCCGTCGATCCGGGCCAGTGCGTCGTCCGCGCCGTACGGCTGCAGGTACGGCAGCCAGCGCGGGTCCCTATGGCCCGTGCCGATGATGCGCCAGGCCAGACCGGTGGGCGGGGCGGGTTTGTGGCGCAGCCGCCAGCCGATCTCGGTGAGATGGCGATCCGCCTTGGTGTGGTTGCAGCGGCGGCACGACGCCACCACGTTGTCCCAGACGTGCTTGCCCCCGCGGCTGCGCGGGACGACGTGGTCGACGCTGGTTGCGACGCCACCGCAGTACATGCACCGGCCCCCGTCGCGGGCGAACAGCGCCCGGCGGGTCAGCGGAACGGGCCCCCGGTAAGGGACCCGCACGAAGCGTTTGAGCCGGACCACGCTGGGTGCGGGGACTGTGACGGTCGCACTGTGCAGAAAGGCGCCGGACTCCTCTAGGCACACGGCCTTGTTCTCCAGGACGAGGACGAGCGCGCGGCGGAGCGGTACGACGCCGAGTGGCTCGTACGACGCGTTGAGGACCAGGACATGCGGCACGGATGCCTCCTTGTACGCCGGCGGCGCGTGGCTCGCGCCGGGACGATCCGTAGTCAGTCTCCCCTCATGCCTGGTGGAAGCGCCAGCATGTCCCGGTAACGGGCTGGGAGTGTTTTCGACCACATCCGATACATCCCCCGGTGGCTGACCAGTTCAAGCGCGGGTGAGCACCGTCTCTCCTCAGCTCATCCCACCGGTCCGCACATCGTGCCCCGTTAGTGTGGTTCCTCCGCCCGCACAGTGACCTTTTCGTGACCTCGGATCACCGCGGCAGGGCGGACCGCTTGCCCCTGGAGGTTCCGCCTTGTCCCCGTCCGCCGTCCGCTCCGCCGTTCTCGCGGCCGCCGATCCCACCTCGTCGCTCTCCCCGTCGCCGTCCTCGTCGACCCCCTCGGTGCCCTCGTTCCAGGACGCCCAGGAGAGCGCCTCGAACGCCGCCGGGTGGATCGAGGAGAACTGGTCGACCTGGCTCGCGATCGGCCTGCGCGTCCTGCTGATCGTCGTGATAGCCGCGGTCCTCCGGGTGGTCGTGCGGCGTGCGATCACCAAGCTGATAGACCGGATGAACCGGACCGTGCAGACCATGGACGGCACGGCGCTCGGCGGTCTCCTGGTCAACGCCGAACGGCGCCGGCAGCGCTCACAGGCCATCGGGTCGGTGCTCCGTTCGGTGGCGAGCTTCCTCATCCTCGGCACCGCCGCCCTCATGGTGCTCTCCACCTTCCAGATCAACCTGGCCCCACTGCTGGCCTCCGCCGGTGTCGCGGGCGTCGCCATCGGCTTCGGCGCCCGCAACCTCGTCACCGACTTCCTCTCCGGCGTCTTCATGATCCTGGAGGACCAGTACGGCGTCGGCGACACCGTCGACGCGGGCGTCGCCTCCGGTGAGGTCATCGAGGTCGGGCTGCGCGTGACCAAGCTGCGCGGCGACAACGGCGAGATCTGGTACGTCCGCAACGGCGAGGTCAAGCGCATCGGCAACCTCTCCCAGGGCTGGTCCACGGCCGGCGTCGACGTCACCGTCCGCTCCGGCGAGGACCTCGACAAGGTGAAGGAGTCCATCGACGCGGTCGCCGAGCGGATGAGCAAGGAGGAGCCCTGGACCGAGATGCTCTGGGGCCCCATCGAGGTTCTCGGCCTGGACTCGGTCCTGCTGGACTCCATGGTCGTCCGGGTCTCGGCGAAGACCATGCCGGGCAAGTCCCTCACCGTCGAGCGCGAACTGCGCTGGCGCATCAAGCGGGCCTTCGACGCCGCCGACATCGACATCGTCGGCGGGGCCACCGCGCCGGTGGAACACTCCGAGCTGCCGCCCGACCCGACGGCCGCCGTCGCCGCCCCGTCCGTCTACTCCAACACCGCCTCGCCCCAGTCGGCCGCGGCCTCCCCCCTGGTGCCCCCGAACATCGCCAAGTGAGCCCTCGTCCACCCTGCGCCCCGGGAACCGAACCGGTTCCCGGGGCGTATTGATGGGCAGGGGTGGTACAAAACGGCGCCCGCGAGCATGCGAGCGAGCACGCACGCAAGTACGCGAGCAAGTACGCGAGCGAGCACGCGAACGGTCGTGGCCGGGAGGGGCCGTACAAGATCGTGTGAAGGCCGGTGCGCTTCCCGGCCCGGACAGCGATACTTGCGGCGACGGATGACCATGGGGGAGGTCAGCAGTGACTCGACCGCCGAACGGCAGCGCGCCGCCGGGCCCGGCCGTGCTCCCCCCGCCCGTGCCCGCGCAGCCTCCCGCGCCGCCGGTCCCGCCCGGCCCCGTACCGCCGCGCCGCACCGCCTTCGCCGAGGGCGTCGAGCGGCTGCGGGACGCCGCCGTCACCGAACCCGGCCGGCTCCGCGCCATCGGCGCGCTCCTCGCCCTCCTCGTCGTCGCGTTCGGCGCCGTCACCGCCTGGCAGACCACGGAGCGGGCGAGCGCCGCCGACGACGTGCTCCACCGCAGCCAGCCGCTCACCTCCGACGCCGCCGCCGTCTACCGCTCCCTCGCCGAGGCCAACACCGCGGCCTCCACCGGGTTCCTCGCCGGCGGCCAGGAGACGGAGGAGTCCCGTGAGGACTACGAGCGCGGCATCCGCACCGCCGCCGAGGGGCTCGTGACAGCCGCCGCCAACTCCGAGCCCGGCTCCGCGTCCGCGGCGACGATCGCCGACCTGAACCGCCTGCTGCCCGAGTACAAGGGCCTCATAGAGCGCGCCCGCACCTACAACCGCCAGGGCTTCCCCGTCGGCGGCGCCTACCTGCGCTACGCCAACGAGACGATGCAGACCAAGATGCTCCCCCAGGCGGAGACCCTCTACCTCACCGAGAACGACCGGCTGAACGACGACTACGGCGACGCCGAGAGCCGCCCCTGGGCCGCGATCGCCCTCGGCGTCCTCGCGCTGGCCGTGCTGGCCTGGGCCCAGCACCGCAGCTACCGGCGTACCAACCGGGTCCTCAACCACGGCCTGGTCGCGGCGACGGCCGCCACCGGCGTCGTCCTGATCTGGCTGGCCGTCGGCCACACCGTCGCCCGCTCGAACCTCGACGGCTCCTACGACCACGGCGTCCGCTCGCTGAACGTGCTGCACGAGGCGCGGCTGGCCTCCCTGAAGGCCCGGGGCAACGAGAACCTGACCCTGGTGGCGCGCGGAGCGGAGAGCAAGGATGTGGGCGGGAAGAGCGTCGACGCCTACGACTTCGACTACCAGGCCAACATGAGAAGCCTCGACAAGGGACTGACCGCGGCCCGGCGGCTCGCCGACGACACCGCGGGCCGCGCCCCGGTGGTGGCCGCCGCCGGGAACATGGCGGAGTGGCAGAAACGCCACAAGGCCGCCCGCGCGGAGGACGAGAACGGCGACTACCAGCGGGCCCTGGAACTGGTGATCGGCGGCGACGGCGCCACGGCCGAGTGCTTCGACGGCGTCGACACCCGGCTCGCCCAGGCCCTGACGCACGAGGAGAAGGAGTTCGAGCGGGCGGCCGGGGACGGCCTCGGCGCCCTGACCGGCCTGCCCGAGGGCTCCGCCGCGCTGGCCGTGCTGGGCGCGGCCGGTGCGGTCCTCGGCATAGGCCGCAGGCTGTCGGAGTACCGGTGAGCGGCGGACACCGGAGAGGGGGCGCGAGGATGCGAGCACGACTTCTGCGGGCCCGGCTGAAGGGCTGGGGCGGCGTGGGCGCGATGGCCATCGGCTGCGCCCTCGCGCTGCTCTTCGCGCTGCTGCTGCCCGAGGTGCGGTCCGAGGACCGCGGGACGGGCGGCACGGGCGGCTCCTCCCGGGTCTCCCACGGCAGCCAGGCGCGCGCGGCGGCGGAGTGCGCGGACCCGGAGAAGCAGACCCTCTCCCCGTCCGACGCCGACGGCCCGACCATCGAGGAGATCAAGAGCCGCCCGGCGGAGAAGCGCAAGCTGGTCGTGGGCGTCGACCAGAACAGCTACCGCTGGGGCTACCGCGACCCCAACAGCGGCGGCACCGCCGCACTGGAGGGCTTCGACATCGACCTGGTGCACCGCATCGCCGAGGAGATCCTCGGGGACCCGGACGCCGTGCTGTTCAAGGCGATCCCCACCGACCAGCGCATCCCGGCGATCCAGGAGGGCCGCGTCGACATGGTGGTGCGCACGATGACCATCAACTGCGACCGCCTCCAGGACGTCGCCTTCTCCGCCCCGTACTTCCGCACCGGGCAGCAGCTCCTCGCCCCCAAGTCCTCCGACATCACCGGGTACGACGCGACGCTCGCGCGCAAGAGGATCTGCACGGCGGCCGGTTCGACCGCGCAGGAGACGCTGGAGGCCGACAGGGCCGACGGCGACCTGGTGGCGTCCGCGAACCTGGACACCACCGTCCCCAACCAACTCGACTGCCTCGTACGGCTCCAGCTCGGCCAGGTCGACGCGGTGGTCACCGACGGCGCGCTCGCCGCGAGCCAGGCCGCGCAGGACCCCACGGTCGAGCTGAAGGGCGACGCGTTCACCACCGAGTACTACGGCGTGGCGATGCGGAAGGACGCCGACGACCTGGTACGCCGGGTGAACAGCGTCCTGGTGAACTTCCGCGAGGAACCCGACGGCTGGCAGCGCTCGTACGAGCGCTGGCTGTCGGCGACACTGGGCGGGACCGACGAGGACATGGCGAAGTCGGAGCCGCCGGAGCCGCAGTACCTGCGCGACAACTGACCGACCGGCAGCCGAACCGTCAACCGAGACCGCAAGACCGCGAGATCGAGAGACCGCGAGACCGACCGTAGCGAGGGGTGATCGATGGGCGTCACGGGACCCACCGGGCCGGTGATGGACCGGGACGAGGTGGACCGTGCGCTGGCCCGGCTCGGCGCGGAGCACGAGGCGATCGAGACCTCGCTCCTCGCCCTCCAGGACCACGCGGGCCGCAGACTACTGGAGGGCGCCGAGCTGACGGGCGTCACCGCGGAGCGCTGGAAGGACACGGACGCGTCGATCACCCTGCTGTGGTCGTACTTCGACGCCTACGCCGCCGCCCTGCGCACCGCCCGGGACGTCCGCGCCCGGCGCCGCTGGTCCAGCCGCGAGGACCTGGTGGAGCTGACGGAGCTGCTGCGCGGCGAGTCGGTGACGCTGGCCGGCGCGGGGGACGGACGGCTCAGCGAGCACTTCTCACTGGCCGCGCTCGTGGACCGGATGAACGAGCTGTACGCGTCCTCCCTGGACATGGTGGTCGCCGCCGACGCCGTCTGGTCGGCGCTGCCCGCCCGGATCGACCTGCTCTCCGCCGAACTGCAGCGCACCCGGCGCCTCGCGCACTCCGTGGGCGTCCGGCCCGGCGAGCACCCGGCCGGCGACGACCTGGAGGGCATCACCCACACCCTGACCCGGCTGCGCGAGCAGGTCATCTCCGACCCGCTGGCCTACTGGGTCCCCGCCGAGGGCAGTTCGGCGCCCGGCGGCGGCCGTCCGGACACCACCGTCTACGACCGCGAGGCGCGCGCCCTGGAGGACGTGCGCCGGGAGATCGACGCGGTGCTGACGGTCCGCCAGGACGCGGAGCAGCGGATCGTACGGCTGCGGGACGTGCTCTCGCGCGCCGACCGCACCCTCGCCGAGGCCCGCACGGCGCGCGGCGAGGTCCTGGCGAAGATCGCGGCCACGGAGGTGCCGGTGGTCAGCGGCCCGCCGACCGTGCTCCAGGAGCAGCTCGCGGCGGCCGCCGAGTACCGCCGGCACGCCCAGTGGCACCGGCTCTCCCCGCTCCTCGAATCCCTGGAGCAGAAGGCGGAGGACGAGCTGATCCGGGCCCGGGAGTCGCTGACCGCGGTGACCGCGCCGCTCGCCGTGCGGGCCGAGCTGCGCGGCCGGCTCGACGCCTACAAGGCCAAGGTCGCCCGGCACGGACTCGCCGAGGACCCCGAACTGGTGGAGAAGTACGAGAAGGCCCGCCGGATGCTCTGGAGCGCCCCCTGCGACCTGCGGGTCGCCGAGGAGACGGTGCTGCGCTACCAGTGGGCAGCCGTGGAACTGCTGGCCGCCCCCCAGGTCCCCGGCCAGCCCAACGGCCCGGCGGACCGGACACAGGGGACGGGGCCGGGCGCGTGAGCGGCCCCGGGGCACGTGAGCGGCACCGGGCACGTGGACGGCACCGCGCGCGTGGACGGCACCGCGCGCGTGAGCGACCCCGGGCGCGTGTACGGGGCGGACGACGAGGGGGCGACGGGGAGATGAGCGAGGCGGGCGGGTCGCGGACGAAGGCACCGGACCGGGCGGGGAGCGCCTGCCGGCGCCCCGGCTGCGACGGCGCCTACGAGGACGTCGGCGGCGGCGAACTCTACTGCGACACCTGCGGGCTCGCGGCGGTCGGGACGAAGCGGCCGCCGACGGGCGGGGCGGGGCAGACCCCGACGGGCGGGGCGGAGCAGCCCCCGACGGGCGGAGCGGAGCAGCCCCCGACGGGCGGAGCGGGGCAGTCCCCGACGGGCGGGGCGGGGCAGCAGCCGCGGCCCGGTACGTCGGAGCCCGCCGCTTCGGAACCCGCTGCCGCGCGGCCCGACGGCGCGGAGCCCGACGGCGCGAGGCCCGACGGTACGGGGCCCGACGGTACGGGGCCCGTCTCCTCGGAGCCCAGCGCGTCGGAGAGCGCAGCTCCCGGAGGCGCCCCTTCGGGGAGCGCAGCTCCCGGAGGCGCCCCTTCGGGGAGCGCCGCTCCGGGCAGCGCCGCTCCGGGCAGCCCCGCTTCGGGAAGCGCCGTCTCACCGAGTGCGCCACGCGCCTGCCAGCGTCCCGGCTGCGACGGGAGTTACGAGGACGTCGGCGGCGGCGAACTCTACTGCGACACCTGCGGACTGGCGCCCGTGGTCTCCCCGTCCGGGCTGGTCGGCTCGACACCCACCGGCGTCACCGCCGAGGGCAGCGGCTCGCACGGGTCGCGCCGCCCCGGCTCCGGCAGCCCCGGCTCCGGCCGCTCCGGCAGCGGCAGTTCACGGACGTCGTCGCAGTCCTCGAAGTCCCGGCGCTCGGTGTCGGGCCGGCTCTCCCGTTCGGTGTCGGGCCGCACGAGCCGCTCGGTGTCGGTACGCAGCTCGGGCTCGTCGGCCGGGTCCTCCGCGCGCGGCCGGCTCGGCGCCGGGCTGGTGCAGGTGCCGGCGATCCCGCGCCCCGACCCGCGGTCGATGGTGCTGGAGAACCCGGAGGTGCCCGAGCGCAAGCGGTTCTGCTCGCGCGCGGACTGCGGGGCGCCGGTCGGCCGGTCCCGGGCCGCCCGTCCGGGCCGTACCGAGGGGTTCTGCACCAAGTGCGGCCACCCGTACTCGTTCGTGCCGAAGCTCGTCTCGGGGGACGTGGTGCACGGCCAGTACGAGGTGGTCGGCTGCCTCGCGCACGGCGGGCTCGGCTGGATCTACCTCGCCGTCGACCGGGCCGTCTCCGACCGCTGGGTGGTCCTCAAGGGCCTGCTGGACACCGGCGACCAGGACGCGATGGCCGCGGCGATCTCCGAGCGCCGGTTCCTCGCCGAGATCGAGCACGCCAACATCGTGCGGATCTACAACTTCGTCGAACACCTCGACCAGCGCACGGGCTCCCTCGACGGCTACATCGTCATGGAGTACGTCGGCGGCAAGTCCCTCAAGGAGATCGCCAACGCGCGGCGCACCCCGGAGGGCCGGCGCGACCCGCTGCCGGTCGAACAGGCCTGCGCGTACGGCATCGAGACCCTCGACGCCCTGGAGCACCTGCACAGCCGGAACCTGCTGTACTGCGACTTCAAGGTCGACAACGCCATCCAGACCGAGGACCAGCTCAAGCTGATCGACATGGGCGCGGTCCGGCGGATGGACGACGAGGAGTCGGCGATCTACGGCACCGTCGGCTACCAGGCGCCCGAGGTCGCGGTGACCGGCCCGTCCCTCGCCTCCGACCTGTACACGGTGGGCCGCACCCTGGCCGTGCTGACCTTCGACTTCCAGGGCTACACCAACGTGTACGCCGACTCCCTCCCCGACCCCGACACCATCGACGTCTTCCGCCGGTACGAGTCCTTCTACCGGCTGCTGGTGCGGGCCACCGACCCCGACCCGGCCCGCCGGTTCGCCTCCGCGCAGGAGATGTCGGAGCAGCTGACGGGGGTGCTGCGGGAGGTCGTCTCGCTCCAGTCGGGCCGGGCCAGGCCCGCCCTGTCCACCCTCTTCGGACCCGAGCTGCGGATCACCGACACCGAACTGTTCCCGAAGCTGGACGGCGAGGTGTCGCGCCTCGGCACCCGCCCGCCGCGGCCCAGGGACCGGTCCGCCCCGCCGGGTCCTCCCCCGGCGCCCCGCCTGGTCAAGGAGGCCGACTCCCCGCAGGCCGCGCTCGCGCTGCCCGTCCCGCGGGTCGACCCCACCGATCCCAACGCCGGTTTCCTGGCGGGGCTGATGACCTCCGCGCCGGGTGAGCTGCTGGGGGCGCTGGCCGCCGCGCCCGCTCCGTCGGTCGAGACGCGGCTGCGGGAGATCCGGGCCCGCCTGGAGCAGGGCGAGGCCGCCGCCGCGCTGGCGTCGCTGGCCGTCCTGGAGACGGAACGGCCCGACGACTGGCGGGTGGTCTGGTACCGGGGCGTGGCCGCGCTGGTCACCGGCGACCGCGAGGTCGCCGCGCTCTCCTTCGACGCGATCTACGACGCCTTCCCCGGCGAGACCGCGCCCAAGCTGGGACTCGGGCTGTGCGCCGAGGTGCTGGGGCAGCTGGACAACGCCGCCGAGTACTACCGGCTGGTCTGGTCGACCGACCCGAGCTACGTCAGCGCCGCGTTCGGCCTGGCGCGGGTGCGGCTGGCGACGGGTGACCGGCAGGGCGCCGTACGGACGCTGGAGTCGGTGCCGGAGTCGTCCATCCACTACACGGCGGCGCGGATGGCGGCCGTGCGGGCGCGGCTGCGGCAGCGGACGGCGACCGCCGGCGACGTACCGTTCCTGGCGGACCTGACGGCCGCCGCCCGGCAGGTCGAGGCGCTGGACCAGTACGGTCTTGACCCGGCGCGCCGGGAACAGTTGTCGGCCGAAGTCCTCGGCTCCGCCCTGGACTGGGTACTCTCCGGGGGCAGGGGTTCCGCCTCTTCCCCGGGCGACGCCGACGGGGACCGGTCGCTGCTCGGCAGCAGTCTGGACGAGCGGGGCCTGCGCTTCGGGCTGGAGCGTTCGTACCGCACGCTGGCCCGGCTGGCCCGAGGCGGCGAGGAGAGGATCGACCTGGTGGAACGTGCCAACCGTTACCGCCCCCGGACGTGGGTGTAGTTGATGTCGCAGATGCCCCGGCAGGCCGCTGTGCCGAAGTGTCCCAGCTGTGCGGAGCCCCTGGAATCGGGGGACCGTTTCTGCGGTGCGTGCGGGGTGGACCTGTCCGCCGCGCCCGCCGCGACGGACAGCCCCACGATCGTCATGAACGGCGCGGCGCCCCCTGGGCCGCCGGAGAACGTGGACTGGCCCCCGGCCACCGCCCCCGCCCGCCCCGAACCACCCCACCGCCCGACGGACCTCCCGGGCACGGACTCGGAGGGCGGCCCGCTGCCTCCCGAGCACCCGGACGACGGCTCCCTGCCCCCCGAGCGGCCGGACAACGGCTCCCTGCCCCGGCAGGCCCCGGCCGGCGGTCCGCTGCCCGCCGGGGCTCCGCCCATGCCGACGGTCCCGCCGCTGCCGTCGGTGGCTCCGGTGACGGTGCCGCCCGGGACGGGAACCGGGACCGAGGAACGGGCCGGCCGGGCGCAGGAACCCGACGAGTACCTCCTCCAGGCACCCGACCCGCGCGTCGGCGGAAGCACTCCCGCCGGCGAAAGCGCCCCCGTCGGTGCGAGCACCCCCGTCGCCGCCGAGTCGCTGTGCGTCGCCTGCCGCGCCGGACGGGTCGACGACGACGGCTACTGCGAGAACTGCGGGCACGCCCAGCCCCGCGAGCGCGACCACATGGAGCAGGAGTGCGGCCCGCTGGCCGCCGTCAGCGACCGGGGCCTGCGCCACCACCGCAACGAGGACGCCTTCGGCATCGGCCACACCGCGCTGCCCGACGGCACCCCGGCCTCCGTGGCGATCGTCTGCGACGGCGTCTCCTCGGCGACCCGCCCGGACGAGGCGTCCCTCGCCGCGTCCCGCGCGGCCCGCGAGACCCTGCTGGCCGCCCTGCCCCGCGGCACCCACCCGCAGCAGGCCATGCACGACGCCATCGTCGCCGCCGCGCACGCGGTCGACGCGCTGGCGGACGAGCCCGCCGAGGCCCGCGAGCACTCCCCGCACCAGAACGCCCCGGCCTGCACCCTCGTCGGCACCGTCGTCGCCGCCGGCCTGCTGGTCGTCGGCTGGGTCGGCGACAGCCGCGTCTACTGGGTCCCGGCGGACCGCACCGCACCGGCCGCCCGGCTCACCGAGGACGACTCCTGGGCCGCCCAGATGGTCGCCGCGGGCCTGATGAGCGAGGCCGAGGCGTACGCCGACGAGCGCGCCCACGCGATCACCGGCTGGCTCGGCGCGGACGCCTACGAGCTCGAGCCGCACACCGCGTCGTTCAAGCCGGACCGCCCAGGAGTGGTCGTGGTCTGCACCGACGGGCTGTGGAACTACGCCGAGTCGGCACGGGAGATGGCCGAGGCCGTGCCGCCCGACGCCGCCGACCGCCCGCTGCACAGCGCCCGCGTCCTGGTCGGTCACGCCCTGGACGGCGGGGGCCACGACAACGTAACAGTGGCGGTGGTGCCGTTCCCGCTCCCGCGGCAGGGGGCAGGATCGGCCTGAGGCACCGGCCCGTCCGCGTGCCCGGGGCCTCGCGGGCCGCAGGGGGCGGTCCGCTCAACGCCACCGCCCCACCTCGGTGGGGATGTCGTCGAGGGGGATGCGAACGGGCATGGCCATTTTCTCGAAGTCGAACGTGCCGCAGTTCTCGGTGGACGTCTACCAGAACGAGTACCTGCCCGAGGGCGGCCGCGAGGTCAACGCGATCGTGACGGTGTCGGCGACCGGCGGCGGCACGGTCGGCACCGCGGTCGGGGCGCCCCACCTGTACGCACCCGGCCAGGGCCCGTCGGCGGCCGTGGCGGTCATGGTGGACTGCTCGGGCTCGATGGACTACCCGCCGACCAAGATGCGCAACGCGCGCGACGCCACGGCCGCCGCGATCGACACCCTGCGCGACGGGACGCACTTCTCGGTCATCGGCGGCACCCACGTCGCCAAGGAGGTCTACCCGGGCGGCGGGCGCCTCGCGGTCGCCGACGCCACTACCCGCGAGCAGGCGAAACTCGCCCTGCGCAAGCTCAGCGCGGGGGGCGGCACCGCGATCGGCACCTGGCTGCGGCTGGCCGACCGGCTGCTGTCCCCGGCGGACGTCGCCATCCGGCACGGCATCCTGCTCACCGACGGCCGCAACGAGCACGAGTCGGCCGAGGACCTGAAGGCCACGCTGGACGCCTGTGCCGGGCGGTTCACCTGTGACGCCCGGGGCGTGGGCACCGACTGGGAAGTGAAAGAAGTCACAGGCGTCGCCTCGGCGCTGCTCGGCACCGCCGACATCGTCGCCGATCCGGCCGGTCTCGCCGCCGACTTCACGCGGATGATGGAGACGGCCATGGGCAAGGAGGTCGCGGACGTCGCCCTGCGGCTGTGGACACCGGCCGGCTCCACCGTGAAGTTCGTCAAACAGGTCGCGCCGACGGTCGAGGAACTGACCGCCCGCCGCACCGAGGTGACACCGCGGGCCGGTGACTATCCCACGGGTTCCTGGGGCGACGAGTCCCGCGACTACCACGTCTGCGTGGAGGTCTCCGCCGCCGGTCTGGGCCAGGAGATGCTGGCGGCGCGGGTGGCGCTGGTCGTACCGCAGCCCGACGGGTCCGTCCACAACCTGGGGGCACAGGGTCTCGTACGGGCGGTGTGGACGGACGACATGGCCGCGTCCACGTCCATCAACCCTCAGGTCGCCCACTACACGGGGCAAGCGGAACTGGCACAAGTCATCCAACAGGGGTTGGATCTGCGTAAATCGGGAGATGCCGACGGCGCAACGGCCAAACTGGGCCGTGCGGTTCAGCTCGCCAGCGCCTCCGGGAACGCGGATACTGCGAAACTGCTTGCGAAGGTGGTGGACGTGGTCGACGCCGCGGCAGGTACTGTGCGACTGAAGGCGAAGGTCGAGGAGGCCGACGAGATGACTCTCGAAACCCGGTCCACAAAGACTGTTCGTGTAAAGAAGTGACGTACGAGTGACGTACGAAGTGTCGTACGCGCTGCCGTAGTAGGACCCTGCAGGAAAGGGGGACGCGCCGACATGCCGACCTGCCCGAACGGACACCAGTCGGGTTCCGACGACTGGTGCGAGGTCTGCGGTCACCGCATGGCCGGTGCCGTGCCTCCGCCTCCCCCGCCGCCCCCGGCGGGCGGGTACGGCTTCCCGCCGCCGGCACCCGGCGGCCCCGGAGCCGGCCCCGAGCTGTGCCCGCAGTGCCGCACGCCCCGTGAGGGCGGTGCGCCGTTCTGCGAGGAGTGCCGGTGGAACTTCCTGACCAACACGGCGACGTCGTACACCCCGGCCGCGCCCCGGCCGGCGTCCGCCCCGCCGCCCCACTTCCAGCAGCAATCGGGGCCCTCGTACGGCGGTGACGCCTACCCGGGCGCCCGCCCGCCGGAGTACCAGGGCTCACGCCCCTCCCAGGTGAACCGCCCCGCCGAACCGATCCCACCGGGCCCCCCGGGCTTCGGCGGCGACCCGTCCCGCCCGCTCCCGCCCCAGCCGGGCCCCGGCGGGACGTACCCCGGCGGCCCCGGCCCGCACGGCACCAACCCGGGCGGACCCACCGGCCCCGGCGGTCCCGGCGGTCCCGGCGTCCCACAGCCGGGCGGCCCGAACCCCTACGGCCCCGGCGCCCCCCAGCCCGGCGGCCCCAACCCCTACGGCCCTGGCTCCGGTGGCCCTGGCGGCCCTGGCGGCGGACCCACCGGTCCGGGGAGTAACCCGTCAGCGCCCCCGCCCCCGCCCTCCTTCCAGCAGCAGGCCGGCCCGCCGGCTCCCCCCGCGTTCCCGCAGGAGACCAACCGGCCGCAGCAGCCCTTCGGCGGCGGTGGCGGTGGCGGTGGAGGTGACGACGACTGGCAGATCGCCCCGCCCGGCGGCGGCCCGACCGGCCCCGGTGCTCCCGGCGGTCCCGGCCCGCAGGGCGGCTACGGTTACCCGCAGCCCGGCGGCCACCAGGCGCCCCCCGCCTCCGGCTTTCCCCAGCAGCCGCAGCCGCCTCAGCAGCCGCAGGGGCCCTGGACGGCGACCATCGGTCCGGACCGCGACTACTTCATGGCGATGATGCAGCGCTCGGGCCCGGAGGCCGCCGGTCTGAACCTCCCCGCGTACTCGCCGGAGCAGCAGCGTCCGCTCACCGGCAACCAGCTGACGATCGGCCGCCGCCGGCACTCCACCGGCGACACCCCGGACATCGACCTGTCGGTGCCGCCGGAGGACCCGGGCGTCTCGCACCAGCACGCGGTGCTGGTGCAGCAGCCGGACGGGAGCTGGGCGGTCGTCGACCAGAACTCGACCAACGGCACCACGGTCAACGGCGGCGAGGAGCCGATCCAGCCGTTCGTGCCGGTCCCGCTCCAGGACGGGGACCGCGTGCACGTCGGCGCGTGGACGACGATCACGATCCGGCGCGGCTGACCGGCGCGGCCGACCTGCGCGGCTGGCCTGCGCGGCTGGCCTGCGCGGGGCCGGAGGGAACCGGCTCAGCTCGGGAGGGGCCAGACGTACGGCCCCTCCGGGTCGTCCAGCCAGGCCCACGCGCGCTCGCCGCGGACGGTGACTCCGAACCGTTCCCGGCGCGGCGCGCGCTCGCGTTCCCAGAGCGCGTACGCCTCCTGCGGGTCGAGCCCGCCCCGGGTCAGGGCCAGCAGGAACCGGAACAGGTCGTCCTCGCGGGCCCGCCGCGGCACCCCGCTCAGCCCGGGTGCCCGGGGTTCGGGCCGGCCGCCGCCGCGCAGCGGGACGAAGTAGGCGGCGGTGCGCAGGAAGCGTCCCTCCGCGCGGTCCGCGTCGTCCACGGTGAGCGCGAGCAGCCCGGTGGCGAAGGGCGCCAGGATCCGGGCGCCGGGCCGGCACTGTCCGAGCCAGGCCCGCGGCACGGCGGGCAGCGTGCAGGTCGCGATGATCCGGTCGTACGGGGCGTGCTCGGGGACGCCGCGCGCGCCGTCGCCGGTGACGACGGCCGGCCGGTGTCCGGCGGCGGCGAGGTGGTGGCGGGCGGACTCGGTGATCTCCGGTTCGAGGTCGACGGTGGTGACCAGGGTGTCGTCGCCGAGCCGGTGGGCGAGGAGCGCCGCGTTGTAGCCGGTGCCGGTGCCGATCTCCAGGACGCGGTCGCCGTCCCGGACGCGCAGTTCGGTCAGCATCATCGCCATGAGGGAGGGCTGGCTGCTGGAGGAGAGCAGTTCGCCGTCGCGCAGCCGGGTGGCCAGCGGCACGTCCGCGTAGGCGCCGCGCAGCCACCGCTCGCGCGCCGCCGGGTCGGGGTGCCCCTCCCAGCGGCGCTCGTAGCCGCCGGCGACGCCGACGTAGTAGTACGGCACGAAGAGGTGGCGCGGGACCGTGGCGAACGCCGAACGCCATACCGGGTCGGCCGCCCAGGCGCCGCTCAGCTCGATCTCGCGCACCAGCGCCCCCCGCGCCGGACCGGCGAGGGACTCCGCGTCCCCACCACCGCCGTTCCTCCCGCTTCCGGGAACGTATCCGCCCATGTCTCCACAGTACGGTCGGCGGCCGGGACGGAGCGGGTCCTAGGGCCCAGGTCCTGGTCCCCCTGGTCTGAGACCATGGAAACGTGAATGAGATTCGGCGCGGCACGCTTCAGGAGCAGACCTTCTACGAGCAGGTCGGCGGCGAGGAGACCTTCCGCCGCCTCGTCCACCGCTTCTACGAGGGCGTCGCCGGGGACCCGCTCCTGCGGCCGATGTACCCCGAGGAGGACCTCGGCCCGGCCGAGGAGCGTCTGGTGCTGTTCCTGATGCAGTACTGGGGCGGCCCGACGACGTACGGCGACAACCGCGGCCACCCCCGGCTGCGCATGCGGCACGCCCCCTTCACCGTGGACCAGGCGGCCCACGACGCCTGGCTGAAGCACATGCGCGCCGCCGTCGACGACCTGGACCTCTCCGAGGAACACGAGCGCACGCTCTGGAACTACCTGACGTACGCGGCGGCATCCATGGTCAACACCCCGGGCTGACCGGTCAGTGAGGCTCAGGCCACGCTGATGCCGAGGGTGGCGGTGCCTATCCGGCGTACGGCGACGGAGCCGTAGGCGGTGCGCAGGCGCAGCCAGGTGCCGGAGGAGACCAGTCCGAGGCCGCTCTCGCCGGCGCGGAGGAAGCCGAGGGACTGGGCCGCGTGCACGGCCCGGACCGGCAGCCGGGTCCCGGCCACCGTGCGGGACCAGATGTCCCGTCCGATGCGGTCGAGTTCGGCGCGGGTGCGGTGCTCGGGGGCGAGTTCCCCGGTGCGGGCGCGGAACTCCGCGACGCCCGCGGCCACGAGGGAGCGCAGGGCGTCGAGGGGCGGCAGCCCCGGTTCCGGCCGCCAGCCGCCGCGCGGCGGCAGTACACCCGCCCAGGGCGGCCCGGTGACCGCGCCGGGCACGGCGGCGGTGGCGGCCTTCTCGTCGGCCGCCTCCAGCAGTTCACCGGCGGAGACGGTCACGTCGAGGGTGGCGTCGAGCCCGTCCTCGTACGGTTTGGCCAGCCGTACCGCGCGGATGGTCAGCACCTCGAAGGAGGGCGGCCGGCCGAAGACGGCGAGCGTGGTGCCGGCCGCCTGGAGCCGGACGGCGGCCCCGCGGTCGTAGTGGAGCAGCCGGGAGAGGAAGGCCGCGAGGTCCGCCGCCTCCCCCTCGTCGGCGAGGTGGAGGACCGTCATGCGGCGACGGCCTCCTCCTTCTTCTTGTCGTCCTCGTCGCCCTTGCCGTCACCGGCCCGGTCGTCGCGGTACTCGTCGAGGAACTCCCGTTCCTCGGCGGTGATCCGGCGGGGCCGCTGCGCCTCGAAGTCGAAGGGGACTATCACCGTCGACGCCCGGACGTAGACCAGGTCGTCGTCCTTCACCTCGTAGGTGAGGGTGAAGGACGCGGCCCGTACTTCGGTGACCCACAGCTCGATGTCGACCGGGTGGTGCCGGTGGACGAGCTGGCGTTTGTAGTCGATCTCGTGGCGCGCCACCACCGACCCCTGCTGGAAGTCCTTGTCCGGACGGAAGAGGAAGTCGATGCGGGCTTCCTCCAGGTAGCGCAGGAAGACCACGTTGTTGACGTGCCCGTACGCGTCCATGTCCGCCCAGCGCAGCGGGCAGCGGTAGATGTGCCGCAAGATCGATCAGCCCCGGGTCAGCTTCTTGTAGGTGGCACGGTGCGGGCGGGCGGCGTCGGCGCCGAGCCGCTCGACCTTGTTCTTCTCGTACGACTCGAAGTTGCCCTCGAACCAGAACCACTTGCTCTCGCCCTCGTAGGCGAGGATGTGCGTGGCGACCCGGTCGAGGAACCACCGGTCGTGGGAGACGACCACGGCGCAGCCGGGGAACTCCAGGAGCGCGTTCTCCAGACTGCTGAGCGTCTCGACGTCCAGGTCGTTGGTGGGCTCGTCGAGGAGCAGCAGGTTGCCGCCCTGCTTGAGGGTGAGGGCGAGGTTGAGGCGGTTGCGCTCACCGCCGGAGAGGACGCCGGCCGGCTTCTGCTGGTCGGGGCCCTTGAAGCCGAAGGCGGAGACGTACGCGCGGGACGGCATCTCGACCTGTCCGACGTTGATGTAGTCCAGCTCGTCGGAGACGACCGCCCACAGCGTCTTCTTGGGGTCGATGTTCTCGCGGCTCTGGTCGACGTAGGAGATCTTGACGGTCTCGCCGACCTTGATGGAACCGGAGTCCGGCTCCTCGAAGCCCTGGATCATCTTGAAGAGCGTCGTCTTGCCGGCGCCGTTCGGGCCGATGACGCCGACGATGCCGTTGCGCGGCAGCGTGAAGGAGAGGTCGTCGATGAGGACCTTCTCACCGAACGCCTTGCTGAGGTTGTTCACCTCGACGACGACGTTGCCCAGGCGCGGGCCCGGCGGGATCTGGATCTCCTCGAAGTCCAGCTTCCGCATCTTGTCGGCCTCGGCGGCCATCTCCTCGTACCGCGCGAGGCGGGCCTTGGACTTGGCCTGGCGGCCCTTGGCGTTGGACCGCACCCACTCCAGCTCTTCCTTGAGCCGCTTGGCGCGCTTGGCGTCCTTCTGGCCCTCGACCTTGAGACGGGTCTGCTTGGTCTCCAGGTACTTGGAGTAGTTGCCCTCGTAGCCGTGCAGGCGGCCGCGGTCGACCTCGCAGATCCAGCCGGCGACGTTGTCCAGGAAGTACCGGTCGTGGGTCACGGCCACGACGGTGCCGTCGTACTTGGCGAGGTGCTGCTCCAGCCAGTTGACGGACTCGGCGTCCAGGTGGTTGGTGGGCTCGTCGAGGAGCAGCAGGTCGGGGGCCTCAAGGAGCAGCTTGCAGAGCGCGACGCGGCGCTTCTCACCGCCGGAGAGGTTGCTGACGGGCCAGTCGCCGGGCGGGCAGCCCAGCGCGTCCATGGCCTGCTCCAGCTGCGCGTCGAGGTCCCAGGCGTTGGAGTGGTCCAGGTCCTCCTGGAGCTTGCCCATCTCTTCGAGCAGCGCGTCGGAGTAGTCGGTCGCCATCAGCTCGGCGATCTCGTTGAACCGGTCGAGCTTGCCCTTGACCTCGGCGACGCCCTCCTGGACGTTCTCCAGGACGGTCTTGTCCTCGCTGAGCGGGGGCTCCTGGAGCAGGATGCCGACCGTGTAGCCCGGCGACAGGAACGCGTCGCCGTTCGACGGCTGCTCCAGTCCCGCCATGATCTTCAGGACGGTCGACTTACCGGCACCGTTCGGGCCGACCACGCCGATCTTCGCCCCCGGCAGGAAGCTCAGGGTGACATCGTCGAGGATCACCTTGTCGCCGTGCGCTTTGCGCGCCTTGCGCATGGTGTAAATGAACTCAGCCAAGAGAAACCGTCCGGCAGCGTAATCAGGCAGTGGGCAGATACACCCCATCTTGCCGCACCGCCACCCCTGGGCGGAAACGTGTTCCGGGGGGAGGCTCTGACCTGGGGGTTCTGGGCGGGGGCCGGACGGTCGTCTGTCGGTGTCGGTCACTGTTGGTCGACGTCGGGGGCCTTGGACGGCCCGGTGACGGCCCGCGCGGCCTGCAGGGGAAGACTCCTGCGCTGGTCGCGTGGGCCGGTCGGCGTCCGTTCGGCTGGGTCGACGACGAGATCGGCGCCATGGATCACCTGTGGGTCGCCGCCGAGCGTCCCGGGCCCGCGCTGCTGCACCGCGTCGCCCCGGCGAGCGGGCTCACCGGCGCCGATCTGGCGGCACTCGCCGGCTGGGTGGCATCAGTGACGTGAGACCGGGTCGGCTCCGCGGCGGGCTCGCCTCACTTCAGGTGGCGGTCGAAGAACCGGTACCCGTCCTCCGTCTCGAACCACGGCGTGCCGGTGTGGCCGCCCACATTGGCGTGGAGGGTCTTCTCCTCGGTGCCGAAGGCGTCGAACAGGTCCAGCGCCCGTTGGCGGGGGTTTCCCTCGTCGTCCCACTGGAGGAGAAGGAGGAGGGGGACGGTGACCGTCCGGGCCTCCTCTCGCTGGGCCCGGGGGACGTAACCCCCGGCGAAGAGGACGGTGGCCGCGATGCGCGGTTCCGTCGCCGCCAGGCGGATGCCGACGGCGGCCCAGCCCGAGTAGCCGACCGCGCCGCCGATGCCGGGCAGCGCGAGGAGCGCGTCGAGGGCGGTGCGCCAGTCCGGGGCCGCCTTCTCGACCAGCGGGCCGACGAGGGACTCGAAGATGTCGTCCACCGGCTCGCCTGCCCGCATCGCCCGGCGGAGCTCGGCGCGGGCCTGCTCCTCGGCGGCGGTCCGGGGCCGTTCGCCGCAGCCGGCCGCGTCGATGCTCGCCACCGCGTAGCCCTGCGCCACGGCGTGCCGGGCGCGAGCAGCCAGCCGCGGCTCCCGCCGGGAGAGGCCGTTGTTGTGGGCCATGAGGATCAGCGGAACCGGCGTGATGGATTCCGGCGTCCACAGCGTGCCGGGGATCTCGCCGAGGGTGAAGTCACGCTCGACGACCGCGTCGTCGAGCCGCTGTTCGGAGATGAAGCGCATGGTCATGCCTTTCGGGAGTGCGCTGCGACGGCGCTCCCGGACGACCTACCGCCCGACCGTGACCCCGGAGGGGAGCACCCATGTCGAAACTGCGTTCACGGGTACCACCTCCTCGTCTCTCGCACGGCCGGGGAGAAACTAACAGGGGTCGTCGCGGACGGCCAACGGGTTTTCCGCGTGGTCCGGCGGCCGCGGCTGGGCGATGGCGGCTGAACCGGGCGATCGCCTCCTCTGTTCGCTCGTGCGGAGCGGCGGAGCGAACAGGCCGTGCTCGACTTCGGCGCTGCCGCCGACCCAGCGCTGATACGACAATCGTCACCCGCCCTGCCTACGTGTGTCCGACGGGTGCGCACCGCTCCCGACCGGACGCGTCAGACCTCCAGCGCGCTCAGTTCCCGCCGGAGCACGACCCGGGCGGCCCGAGTCGCGTCCCCGTGTGCCTGCCGCGCCACCTGGTAGTCCTCCGACGCGACCGTACTGCCGGCGGCGAGTATTTCGCGGACCTCCCGGAGCGAGTGGTACGAAGCGTCGATCGCCGCCATGACCCCGTCGGTCGCCGTGAGGATCAGCCGCTCACGCGCCTCGTCGCAACCCGACTCCACGAACAACTGCCGGACTTTGACCGCTCTGGCCTGCGGGGTGTCGTAGTCTTCGTCGGCCGCCAGCCGCATGGCCTCGTGGGCCCTGCGGAGCGAGACGAGGCAGTCCACGTACAGGTTCCGGCGATCCTGCAGCCGGTTGTCCTTGACGGTGCGCCGCCATCGCACATGCTCGCCGAGGAGTGTGGCTCCCACACCCAACACGGCTCCCAGGCCCGTCCCCACCAGCGTCGTCCACTCCACGGCACGGATCGTGCCACAGGGACACCCGGACGATCAGTAACTTTCTCAGGACTCGGACCGGGCCCCCTTGCGCCGTATCACGAGCAGGGTCGCGCCTCCCACGGTGACCAAGGTCAGGGCCAGTGCGCCTATCAGCGGGGTCACTTCCGAGCCGCCGGTGTCGGCGAGGTTGACGTCCGAGGGGGCCGCGACCGTCGTCACGGGGCTGGGCTCGCCCAGGGTCTGAGTCGCGTCGCCCGCCGTGTCGACGCGGGTGTGGCAGTCGAGGACACCCGTGAAGCGCTGCTCGAAGCCGTCCGTGCCGCTGACGGTGAAGTCGTAGGGCTGGTCCTCCTGGAGCGGGACGGTGATCGTCCTCGTCTCCCCGGCCGCGATGGTGTACTCGTCCTCCGCCAGCTGGAACGTGAACGCCTCGTCGCCCTCGTTGACCGCCGTGATGTCCAGCCCGTCCGCGGTGCAGTTCTCCGCCGCGGACAGGGCGGGTATCGCGCCGCCCTTCGCCCAGTTCGCCGTCGCGGTCGCGGTGACCGTCGACTCGCTGGAACCGGCGAGGATCTGGGTCTGGCTGCGGCTGTCCGAGGCGAAGGCCCGGCCGACCGGCACGGTGGTCGAGGCGTGCACGCTCAGCGTGGCCGTACCGGCCGCCGCGTCCTCGGGCACGTCGAACCAGACCTGGCCGCCGTCGGCGACGGTGGTGACCGGGGTGCCTTCCTCGTCGACGATCCGTACCCCGCTGGTGGCGGAGTCGGCGGGCGGCGTCACGACGGCGCTCCCCGCGTTGGTGTGCACGGTCACCGGCCCGAGCGGCTCACCCGGCCGGCCGGAGACCGCGGGCCGGTCGACGGTGAGGGACGCCTTCGGTTCGGCGACGGAGCGGGCGTTCTTCTCCAGGTAGTCCGCGAGCCGCTCCGCCTGCGGGTCGAGGGCCTCCACGTCGGCCTGGTCGGAGTAGCGCCAGATCGCCACCTGCGTCCCGGCCGCCGCGTCCTCCTCGGTGAGCCCGCTGCGGATGCCCGCCTTCTCCGCGAGTGCCGCGAGGTCGTTGACCTGCGGGTAGGAGTTCTGCAGGATCCAGCGGACGCGGCCCGCGTCCTCGTTGACGCCCAGTGAGGTGCCGCTCCAGGCGGTCTCGTGGTACTTGGCGTCCTTCTGCGTCGGGTTGAGGAGGTCGACGCAGTAGGTCTGCAGCATGCCGCCGCCCTCCACGGACATCTCGAACAGGCCGGCCGACACCTCCTGGTCGCCGGTCTCGTCGTCGTGGATCACGGCGGTGCCGTACGTTTTGAGGCCGTCCATGGTGGCCGTGGCGCCGCCCTGGCCCTGCGGTGCCGTTTCCTCCGCGGCCGCGCGGCCGGCGCCGGTCACCACGGCGGTGGCGGCCAGCGCGGACACCAGCGTGGAGGCGGCGAGGCGCGCCGCGCCTCGTCGGTGCGCGGACAGGTGAGACAGCGAAGCAAGCACCACATTTCCCTTCGAGCAGGACCTGTTGACATGGGGGGCACGGTCCCACCTGCAGAATCAGCGGCCCCACGAGGCCTGTTCGGCATCCTAAGGATCTGCCGGACCGTGCTTTCCCGTAGGGCCGTCACGCTCACGGATCCTTCTCGGAATCGTTATCGCGAGACCGTTCGTGAGCAGGGCTTATCGACGCATCCGGTCCGGTTCGGCCGGCTCACATCCGCCGATAAGCCACCAACTCGCCAGCAGTTCGCAGTAATCGGGAATCCGGGAGTCAGGTCACCGCCGCGGGCTCCGGCTGCCGTGCGCCGGGAACGGCAGCATCCGCGTCCCCGTCGCCATCACCACCGCCGTCACGACCGCCACCGCCACCCTCCGGTGTCTCCCAGTCCGGCTCGGGGCGCGGTGGCACGGCCGCGCCCTCCGGGCGGCTCGCCCGCCGGAAGGCCGACGTCCCGCGGGCCATGTCGTGGCCGACGGCCACCGCGTCGATCTCCGCCGACGTCCAGCTCTGTCCCTCGCGCACGTCGCTGCGCACCTTCAGCCGGCCCTGCACGACGACCGGGTCCCCCACCTCCAGCGACGCCGACGCGTTGGCGGCGAGCTGCCGGTTGGCCCACACCGTGAAGAAATTGGTGTGGCCGTCCGTCCACGCGTTCTTCTCGCGGTCCCGGTAGCGGGCGGTGACCGCTAGCCGGAACCTCAGCGACGGGCCGCTCGCCGGCTCCCGGTAGACCGGTCGCGTCGCCACGTTCCCCACCACGCACACCGTCGTCTCGTTCATCTTCGCCATCCCCTCCCCCACCCGTGCGCCGGGCCACCACCGGCTCGGCACCGGGCGAGCGGGCCGACGGGACAGTCCCGTACGGCCGTGCCGACCGCGTCCGTCGCGATCGCCGCACGGCCAGAATGCCGAGGCCCCGGCGAACCCGCCGGGGCCTGTGGACCACCTCTCACCTGTGGATAACTTCGTCACCCGTAAGAGTGAGTTGTCCGCCCGCCCCCGTCACCCGCCCGTACTGCTCCCGTACCTCCCGGTACCGCAGCAGCTCCGCCGCCAGCGGGTCCAGGACGCGGGCCCGCCCGCACCCGGCCGCCGTCTCCCGCAAGCGCCGCTCGGCGTCCTGGCCGTACCGTCTGGCCGGGCCGCGGGCCGCCATGCGGCAGCTCCACTCGATGAGCGGGCCGCCGACGATGCCGCACACCATCAGCAGCACCGGCACGCCCAGGTTGGGCGACATGACCCCGATGATCTGGCCGAGCAGCCAGAGGCCGCCCACCACCTGCAGCAACGTCATGGACGCCTGCGCCAGCACGGCCATCGGCCACCAGCCGGGCCGCGGCGGACGCCCCGGCGGCAGACCCGAACGCGCCGCCAGTTCGTCGAGCGCCTCGGGCAGCCCCTGGGAGCCGCGGACCGCCGCCTCGCGCACCGCCTGCGCCCACGGCGCGGGCAGTCCGGTCGACGCGTGGTCGGCCACCGTACGCACCGCCTGTTCCACCCGCTGGCGGGCCGTGGCCTCCTCGTCCGCCTGGTTGCGCAGCGGAAGCCGGCCCGTGGGGGGTTCGCGCCGGTCGTGGTACCAGCGCCACAGCCGCAGCCAGGGCGTGCCGCACGCGCGGTTGGCGTTGCGCAGCCAGGCCCGTTCGGCGGCCTCGCCCGCGGCGGTAGCGCCCACCGCGTCCGCGAGCCGCCCGGCGAACTCCTCCCGTGCCTCCTCGCTGAGGCCGGTGCGCCGGCCGGTGACGTACACGGGGCGGAGCCGCCAGGCGGCGGCGTCCACGTCGGCGGCGATGCGGAGCGCCGGTGCCTCGCGGCTCGCCACGAACTGGCCGAGCGCCTCGCGCAGCTCGCCGACGCCGTCGCCGGTGAGCGCGGACAGCGCCAGTACGGTCGCGCCCGGCTCGCCGTACTCCCCGAGCGCGATGCCGTCCTCGTCGAGCAGGCGCCGCAGGTCGTCGAGGACCTGCTCGGCGGCCTCGCCGGGCAGCCGGTCCACCTGGTTGAGGACGACGAAGGTGACCTCGGCGTGGCCCGCGAGCGGACGCAGATAGCGCTCGTGCAGTACGGCGTCGGCGTACTTCTCCGGGTCGACGACCCAGATGACGGCGTCGACGAGGGCGAGGACGCGGTCCACCTGCTCGCGGTGCTGTACGGCGGCGGAGTCGTGGTCGGGGAGGTCCACCAGGACGAGTCCGCGCAGTTGGGTGTCGCCGTCCGGCGGCTGCACGGGCCGTCTGCGGAGGCGGCCGGGGATGCCGAGCCGGTCGAGGAGGGTCGCGGCGCCGTCGCTCCAGCTGCACGCGATGGGCGCGGCCGTGGTGGGGCGGCGTACGCCCGTCTCCGAGATGTTCACCCCGGCCAGCGTGTTGAACAGCTGGGACTTGCCGCTGCCGGTGGCGCCCGCGAGCGCGACGACGGTGTGCTGTCCGGAGAGCCGTCGCCGCGCGGCGGCCTCGTCGAGGACCCGGCCGGCCTCGGCGAGGGTCCTGCTGTCGAGGCGGGTGCGGGAGAGTCCCACCAGTTCGCGCATCGCGTCGAGCCGGGAGCGGAGCGGGCCGTCGTAGGCGAGCGGGGTCACGGACGGGACGCCGGAGGACGTACGGGGCTCGGTGACGGGGAAGGGTTCGGCGGCGCCGATCCCGCCGACGATCGCGGTGGTGCCCTCGTCGGCGCCGGTCACGCGCCGCGCGATCAGTCCGTCGTCCCAGGCGCCTTCCTCGTCCTCCGCGCGGTCCTCACGGCGCTCCACGCGCGCGTGGGGTTCGTCCACGCGCCCGTCGGCGTGCCCGTCCGCGGGCCGGCCCGCGTGCCTGCGCACCCGCCCGTCCACCCGCCCGTCCACCGGCCCGTCCAGCGGCCCGTCGTGCCCGCCCGGCTGCCGGTCGGCATGCCCGCCTCCCGGCCTGTCGGCGTGCCCGTCCGTGTGCCTGTCCGCGTGCTCGTCCGGACGTCGCGCGGAGCCCGTACGGCCGCGGGTGCCCCCCGAGCCGTCCCGGCGCAGGAAGGCCCGCAGCCCTTTCCTGCTCTCGGAGTGCTCCTCGGACGCGGCGGCACCACGACTGTCACCGGCGTCGGCTCCGCCCTCGCCCCCCGGGTGATCGGTGTGCTCGGTGGGGTCCTGATCAGTGACGGCGGTCACCGGTCACCTCTCCTTCTGCAGTAGGGACAGCGCGGCGATCAGTTCGGCCTGCGGCTCGGGGTGGACGTCCAGGGCGTCCAGCGGGGCGAGCCGGCGCTCGCGTTCCGTGTGCATGATCCGGTCGACGTGCTCGCTGAGCAGGCTCCCGCCGCGGTCCCGCAGCCGCAGCGCGCCATGGGCGCCGATCCGCTCGGCGAGTCCCTCCCCGGCGGTCCGCGCGCGGCGTCCGCCGAGCAGCACGGTGGCGACGAGGGCGGCGATCACCTCGGGGTCGGGGGCGAGGCTGCGGTCGAGTTCGCGGACCTCCTCCTCGGAGTACTCCTCCAGTTCGCGCCGCCACCGCCGCACCGCCAGGCCGATCCGGTGCTCGGCGCCGTCCGGATCGGGGTCACGAACCGTCAGGGCGGGGGCGGCGGAGGCCGGTTCGCGCCGCCACGCCTCGTCGACGCGCTCGTCGGCGGCGGTGACGGCGCACAGCAGCAGCGCGCTCAGGCTCTCCACGAGCGAGTCGAGGAGTTCCCCGGGGGCGCAGTCGAGCGGGAAGGAGCGCCAGCGTTTGAGCGCGTCCCCGGCGAGCACGGCGCCGGACTGGAGCCGGCCCCGTACGCGCGCGTGCTCGCTGTCGTACGAGGCGTCGACGGCGGAGGTGAGCCGCAGGGCGGCGGAGTACTGGGCGGCGGCGGCACCGGCCAGCTCGGGCATCCGGGACTTCAGGGAGTCCAGGAGGCCGTACGCCGTACGGGCCATGACGTGCCGGCGGGCGGCGGGGTCCTGCGCGCGGTGCACGAGCCAGGTCCGCAGCGAGGCGACGGCGGTGGCGGGCAGCAGTCCGCCGCCCCAGGCCGACTCGGGCAGCTCGGGCACCGTGAACCGGGGTACGTCCCCCAGTCCGGCCTTGGTGAGCAGCGCCGCGTACTGCCGGGACACCTCGGACACCACCTGGTGCGGCACCCGGTCGAGCACGGTGACCAGGGTGGCGTCGTACTCCTTGGCCGTGCGCAGCAGGTGCCACGGCACGGCGTCGGCGTACCGCGCGGCCGTGGTGACCATCACCCAGATGTCGGCGGCGCAGATCAGCTCGGCGGCCAGGGTGCGGTTGTCGGCGACGAGGGAGTCGATGTCGGGCGCGTCGAGCAGGGCGACGCCCGGCGGCAGGGTGTCGGCGGTCTCGATGCGCAGTACGCGCGCGGGGTTCTCGCCGGGGAGCAGCAGGTCGTCGCCCGGCTCCTGGTGGGGCACCCACACGCGCGTGAGGTCGGGCAGCACGCGCATGCCGCTGAACCAGTGGTGGTCCTCCGGATGGCAGACCAGCACGGGGGTCCGGGTCGTCGGCCGCAGCACGCCGGCCTCGCTGACGCGTCTGCCGACGAGCGAGTTCACCAGCGTGGACTTCCCGGCCCCGGTGGAGCCGCCCACTACGGCGAGCAGCGGCGATTCGGGCTCTCTGAGCCGGGGCACCAGATAGTCGTCGAGCTGGGCGAGGAGTTCGTCACGGTTGGCACGCGCGCGTGGGGCCCCCGCCAGGGGCAGCGGGAAGCGTGCGGCCGCGACACGGTCGCGCAGGGCGGAGAGTGCGTCGAGCAGCTGAGGCCGTACGTCCAAGGTCACCACGTGTGAAGAATGCCCAATTTTAGGGGAATTCTGAAGCATATGAGTATGTCTGCGCGCCGACCTGACACTTGGGACGGAAGGGGCGAGTGGGACGGGAACACAGTCCAGGCATAACGAGTGCACAACACCCGATGCGCAAGATGCCAAAAGCGATGCACGATTCGTACCTGCCTGCGATTATCGATGCTGCTTCACCGAACCTCCACATCGAGCCACGGAGGGGAAGCAACAGGGACACGGAGCCGGGAGCCCTATCCTTGTCCCCGGCAACGTCACGGATCAGCCCTGACCCGGGCACCACGACAGAGGCCACCACACCAGGCCCCCGTAGCTCAGTGGATAGAGCAGGCGCCTTCTAAGCGCTTGGCCGCAGGTTCGAGTCCTGCCGGGGGCGCCACTGCCCGTTGTCGACCGATGGCGAAGGAACCCACCAGGTGCGTCTGCGGTGTGTCGTTCTCGACGACTTCCAGCGGGTGGCGACCGAGGTCGCCGACTGGACGCCCGTCGCGGACGACGTCGACGTCGTGTCGCTCGCCGCGCATCCCGGCAGTGAGGACGCGCTCGTCGCGGCGCTCGCCGACGCCGACATCGTGGTCACGCTGCGCGAACGGGTGGCTTTCCCCGCGTCCGTCATCGCCCGGCTGCCGCGACTGCGGCTCATCGTCGCCTCCGGGATGCGCAACAGCGTCATCGACTACGCCGCCGCCGAGGCGCACGGCGTCACCGTGTGCGGTACCGCCTCCTCCTCCACGCCGCCCGTCGAGCTGACCTGGGCACTGCTCCTCGGCCTCGCCCGCGGTCTCGTCGAGGAGAGCAACGGGCTGCGCGAGGGCGGTCCCTGGCAGCGCACGGTCGGCGCCGATCTGCACGGACGGCGCCTCGGGCTGCTCGGCCTGGGCAAGATCGGCAGCCGCGTCGCGCAGGTCGGCCTCGCCTTCGGGATGAAGGTCGGCGCGTGGAGCCGGAACCTCACCCCGGAGCGGGCCGACGAGGTCGGCGTCGAGTACGTACCGGACAAGGAGACGCTCCTCGCCGAGAGCGACTTCGTCTCCGTCCACCTGGCGCTCGGCGACCGCTCCCGGGGCCTGCTCGGCGCGGCCGAACTCGCCCTCCTCAAGCCGACCGCCTACCTCGTCAACACCTCGCGCGCCGCCATCGTCGACCAGGACGCGCTCCTCGCCGCCCTGCGCGAGGGCCGGATCGCCGGGGCGGGGGTCGACGTCTTCGACATCGAGCCGCTGCCCGCCGACCACCCGATGCGCAGCGCCCCGCGCCTGCTCGCCACGCCCCACCTGGGCTACGTGACCCGGGGCAACTACGCCACGTACTACGGGCAGGCCGTCGAGGCCGTCCGGGCGTATCTGGCCGGTGCGCCGGTGCGCCGACTGCCCTGACCTGAGCGCGGGCTTCCGGAGGGGCAGAGGAGCAGCCCTCAGGCGGTCTGCGTCGCCGTCGCCGTCGCGGTCCGCTTCTGTGGCCGTGTCTCCGCCGCCGTCTCCGTGTCCGTCTCCTGAGAGTGGCTCGGGCGCCAGTAGACCCCGTCGCTCCGGCGCAGGTGGTCCAGGTCCACCAGGTGGCGCCGGAGCGTCACATGGTCCACCTCCCCCTCCTCCGTCCAGGCGCGCAGCTTCTCGTCGACCGTGCGCTCCGGGTACTCCACCCCGGGCGCGAACGTCCGCTCGGCGATGTGGCGCAGGACCAGCTTCTTGCGGGTCCAGCGGGCCGGGAGCCGGACCAGCCGTCCGTCCCGTACGAAGGTCCGTACGACCATGTCGGCGCGGTCCCCGTCGTCCGCGGCCGGGGCCGGGCGGGCCGCCCGCGCGGCGTCCCGGAAGCGGTCGTGGGCCACCACGAGGCCCCCGTCGGCGGCGGGGACCACCGTGCCCGCCTCGCGC
>NZ_JAVRHI010000475.1:0-11458 GCF_034105845.1 Streptomyces sp. CRN 30
CCGGCGGCGCGCGCCGCCGGGGTCGACCAGCGTGCCGCCCAGTCCGTACCGGGCGGCCTGCCACATCGCCGCCTGCGCCAGCTCGGCCGGGCAGTCGGGGGCCGGCCTGCCGGCGGCGGCCTCCCGCACGGCGGTGTCGACGAGGGCGCGGACGATGCCCGCGAACATCACCGCCTCGTCCGCGCCCAGCTGGACGTCCAGGCAGCGCACCTCCACCGTGGGGTAGTGCTCGGACAGCCGGGCCTGCCAGTACAGCTGACCGGTGTCCGCGATGACCCCGGCGGACACCAGCCGCCGGGCGCGCGCGTGGTAGTCGGCCTCGTCCGCGAAGCACGGGGGGACGCCGCTGACCGGCCAGCGGCCGAAGACGATGGTGCGCCAGCTCGCGAAGCCCGTGTCGTGGCCGTCCCACAGCGGGGAGTTGGCGGACATGGCCGTCAGGACCGGCAGCCAGACGCGGAGCCTGTTCAGCACCTCCACCCCGCTCCGCCGCCCGGCCACGCCCACGTGCACGTGCATGCCGTTGATCAGCTGCTCGGCGACCAGTTGCGGCGCCTGCCGCTGCATGGCCCGGTACCTGGCCTGCCGGGTGACGGCCAGGGGCGGGCCCTGCCGCAGGGGAAAGGTGGCGCAGGCGGCGAGCCGGCAGCCGTGTGCCTCGGCCGCCCCGGACACCGCGTGCCGCAGCCGGAGCAGATGGCCGCCGACCTCCTCCAGCGTCCCGCACACCGGTGTGGCCACCTCGATCTGGCCCTGGAGGAGTTCGGACTGGATCTCCCGGTCGGCCACGAAGGGCTCCAGGCCGGCGGCGGCCCGCACCTTCTCCGCCTGCTCGGCCGGCCGGCCCGTGGCCGGGTCGATCAGCAGGTACTCCTCCTCGACACCGATCGTCGTCACCGGGACACCTCTTCGTCGGTCTCCGCACGCCGGAAGGGCACCAGTCCAAGTGCCGCAAATCCGGACAGACGAAACCTGTTCGGCGCACGGTCCGCGGCGGCGGGCGCGTCCGCGGGCGGGTGAGGGAACCCGCCGCCACGGGTACCCGACACGGCATGATCAAGCGTGCACTGTGGCAAGGGCTCGTCGCCGGGGCCGTCGGCGGCGTCGTGATGACCCTGGGCGAGAAGGCCGAGCAGGCGCTCACCGGCCGACCGGACTCGCACGTACCCGCACGGGTCCTGCTGCGTCTGACGGGCCGCCCCGAACGTCCCGGTACGCAGCCGCTCCCCGTCAACTGGGCCATGCACTTCGGCCAGGCCGCCCTCCTGGGGGTGGTGCGCTCCCTCATGGCCCAGTCGGGACTGCGCGGGCCTGCCGCCTCCGCCAAGTTCGCCGTCGTCCGCGTCACCAACGACCAGATCCTGGAGAACTCGACCGGCGTCGGCGCCCCGCCCGCCACCTGGCCCCGCAAGGAGCTGGTGGTGGACCTGCTGCACAAGACCGTCTACGCCTTCGCCACCGGTGCCGTGGCCGACGCCCTCGCCGCCCGTGACGGCGCCGGCCCCGGGCAGCGCCACGCCGCCCTCCGCCCCGGCCGCCACTCCGGCGTCGGGCCCCTGCCGCGCGGGGCCGCCCACGGCCGGTGAGAGCCTGTGGGCGGCCGTTCCTCACTCACTTCCCCCGGCGGCCGTCCCGGGAGCCCCGGTAGGCGGCGCGGCGGGTCGCGGCGAGGGTGCCGCCCGGGGTGAAGCCGGGGGCGTCGTGTGCGTAGGGGTCGAATCCCGGGCTGTCCCCCTCGCCGTCGGGCAGCGCGGCCCGCACCGTCAGCGCGGCGAACGGGCGCCAGGACACTCCCCCGGGCCCCGGCCGGCCGGAACGCGCGGCGCACAGGTCGTAGACGAGCGGCCCGGCGGCCAGGGCCTCGCCCAGACGCGCCGGATCGGCGGGCACCGGCGCCTGCGCGCGACGGCGCGGAAGGGCGGCCAGCACGCGCCGCCGGCCGCCGATCCGGTAGGAGAGCAGGCTGGAACAGGGGCTGCTGAGCGCGTCGAACCGCGGCAGCGGCAGGTGCCGGGTGATCCGGCCCGCGCCACTGCTGGTGAGGAGCAGGTCGAGGGGGTGGCCGTCCCGGTCCACGCGCACGGCCAGCCCGAGCGCGTCGGGCAGCCCGCGCGGCAGGCCGGCCGCCCGCGAGAGACGGACCGTGGCGGTGTACCGGCGGGGTTCGTCCAGCCACGCCACGCCCCAGGGACCGCGCCCGTCGTCCACGACCTCGAAGTCGGCCGTGCACAGGAGCCCCCGCGGGTGCAGCGCGGGGGCGCCGCGCAGCCGGGCCAGCGTACGGAAGCCGGTCTCGACCGCGGCCAGCGGCCACCGTGTCCAGGGCGCGGGGCCTCGCCACCCTCCCGCGGCACGGCCTTCGGCGGGCGGCGCCGCGATGTCCGTCACGGTCGCCGCCCTTCTTCGCCCTCTGCCCCTGTCCGGCCGGCATTCAGCTCACTCAAAGAACGGCCTCCCTGTCGTGTTCCGGTGTGTGCCGTGCCGTGCTCGGGGTGCCCTGACGGCCCTTGGGCGCGAGGTGCTCCTCGGAGCCCGTGGGCACCCGGTGCAGCAGTCCGTCGTCCTGCTCCCCGTACTGGCCGGTGCGCTCCAGCGGTGGCGAGTAGGCGTGGACGGTGACCGTCGGGCCGGCGCCTGGCTCCCGGCGCATGCGGTGGATGAAGGTCTCGTCGAAGCAGAAACCCTCCCCGGCCGGTACCCGGCCGCCCACCGGCCGGTGCCCGAGGCGCAGGTGCTCGTGCCGGATGGCGCCGCGTGCCACGTGCACCGCGCCGGCCGAGTGGTCGTGGTCGTGGTAGCCCGTGTCGTGGTCGTCACTCGTCCACTCCAGGACCCACACGCCCAGGTGGTCGTCGAGGAAGACCTCCGCGTAACCGCGGTCGCCGGTGCTGTGCGGCAGCAGGCCCGTCCACAGTTCCTCGTCCGCGGCGACGGCTCTGGCCACCTCCCGGAGTTCCGCCCCGTCCAGCACCCGGCCGGGCGGGGGGAACGGCAGTCTTCCCCTCATCTCTCTCACCTCCTGGCGCGGCGACCGGGTACCCCGGCGTTCCCGGCCGCACACCGGAGGCGGGCCGTGACCTAGGGGTTCTGCCAGGAGGCGGGTTCCGCCGCCAGTTCCCGTACGGGCTCGGGGAGGGCGTCCGCCGCGATGTCCGCGAGCGTGACGCCCTCCAGGACCCGCCGTACGCCCGCGCGCACCGCGACCCACAGCGGCAGCAGCGGCGCCGCCGGGCCGGTGTACGTGAGCCGGTTCGGCCGCTCGCCGCGGACCGACACAATGGGGCCGTCCACGGCGCGGACGACGTCGGCGACGGTGATGGCGTCGGCGGGACGGGCCAGCCGGTAGCCGCCGCTGCCGCCGCGCCTGCTCTCCACCAGCCCGCCGCGCCGCAGGTCGCCGAGGATGCCCTCCAGGAACTTGTGCGGGATGTCCTGGGCGAGCGCGACGGTCTCCGCCTTCACCGGTCCGCCGTGCTGCCGTACCGCCAGTTCCAGCATCGCCCGTACCGCGTAGTCCGCCCGTGCCGAGACTCTCATGGGGTCATTGTGGGCCGTGGCGGACGACGGCGGTGCCGTGGGTCCGCCGCTAACGGGCCAGGCGGATCACGTTCCACGAGAGCGGCTCCAGGACGGCCTGCAGGACGCCGTCCCGCAGGGTGGCGCCCTCGACGGGGTGCGGGGTGACGCGCTCCGGGTCGTCGAGGGTGTTGCGGGCGTCGGGGTCGGTGTCCGCGAGCGCGCTGTGCTCCACCACCTCGGTGAGGTCCAGCCCGTTCATGGCGACGTCGAGCGGCAGGGCCTCGGTGCGGCTGCGGTTGACCGCGAAGACGGTCACCGAGCCGTCCTCGGCGCGGACGGCCGTGGCGTGCAGCAGGTCCGCCTCGCCGTACCGCGCCGTCGCGTACGTCGGTGAGTCGACCCGTACGTCCAGGACCTCACCGCGCCCGTACCGCGAGGCCTGCGCGAAGGGGAAGAAGGTGGTCTGCCGCCAGGCCGGGCCGCCCGGCTCGGTCATGATCGGGGCGATCACGTTGACGAGCTGCGCGAGGCAGGCGACGGTGACCCGGTCGGCGTGGCGCAGCAGCGCGATCAGGAGGGAGCCGAAGACGACCGCGTCGGTGACGCTGTAGCTGTCCTCGAGCAGGCGCGGGGCCTGAGGCCAGTCGAGCGGGTTCTCCTCGGCCTCCTTCTGGTGCTCCAGCAGGTACCAGACGTTCCACTCGTCGAAGGAGAGGTTGATCTTCTTCTTGGACTTGAGCCGAGCGCCCACGTGGTCGCAGGTGGCGACGACGTTCTCGATGAAGGACTCCATGTCGACGGCGGAGGCGAGGAAGGAGTCCACGTCGCCGTCGACGGGCTGGTAGTAGGCGTGCAGCGAGATGTGGTCGACCAGGTCGTACGTCTCCGCCAGCACCGTCGCCTCCCACGCGGCGAAGGTCTCCATGGACTGGCTGGAGGAGCCGCAGGCGACCAGTTCGAGGCCCGGGTCGATCTGGCGCATGGCGCGGGCGGTCTCGGCGGCGAGGCGGCCGTACTCCTCGGCGGTCTTGTGGCCGGTCTGCCAGGGGCCGTCCATCTCGTTGCCGAGGCACCACAGCCGGATGCCGAACGGGTCCTTGTCGCCGTGCTCGATCCGCAGGTCCGACAGGGTGGTGCCGGAGGGGTGGTTGGCGTACTCCTGGAGCTGCAGGGCCTCCGCCACGCCGCGCGTGCCGAGGTTGAGCGCCATCATGGGCTCCGCCTGCGGGCCGATCTTCTTCAGGAAGGCGATGTACTCGGAGAGGCCGAAGCGGTTGGTCTCGGTGGAGCGCCAGGCGAGGTCGAGGCGGCGGGGGCGGTCCTCGGCGGGGCCGACCGAGTCCTCCCACTTGTAGCCGGAGACGAAGTTGCCGCCGGGGTAGCGGACGGCCGTCACGCCGAGTTCACGGACCAGTTCCAGGACGTCGGTGCGGATGCCGTCGGCGTCGGCCGAGGGGTGGCCGGGCTCGAATATGCCGGTGTAGACGCAGCGGCCGAGGTGTTCCACGAAGGAGCCGAAGAGGCGGGGGTCGACCTCGCCGACGGTGAAGGCGGGGTCCAGGGTGAAGCGGGCGGTGCGCATGGTGTCCTTTCGAGAGTGCGGTTCCGTCTGCGGGTGGGTCACTGGCCGGCCAGGCCCGTGTGGGCGACACCCGCCACGATCTGGCGCTGGAAGAAGACGAAGACGACGATCAGCGGCAGGCCCGCCATGAGGCCGCCGGCCATCAGCTGGGCCCACTGGATGCCGTAGGAGTTCATGACGGTCGCGATGCCGTTCGGCATGGTCATCAGGTCGGGGTTGTTGGTCACCATGTACGGCCACAGGAAGTTGTTCCAGGAGCTGATGAAGGTGAAGATGCCGACCGCGGCGAGCGAGGGGCGCGACAGCGGCAGGACGACCGTGAGGAAGACGCGCCAGCGGCCGGCGCCGTCGATGAAGGCGGCCTCCTCCAGTTCGCGCGGGACGCCCTGGAAGAACTTGTAGAGGATGAAGACCATCGCGGCGGGCGCGCACTGCGGCAGGATCATGCCCCAGTAGGTGTCGACCATCCCCATCTGCTGGACGGTGGTGAAGAGGGGGACGCCGAGGACGGCCGGGGAGATCATGAGGCCCGCCATCACCACGCCCAGCAGGAGGTTCTTGCCGCGGAACTCGGTGCGGGCGAAGCCGTATCCGGCGAGCGCGCTGACCGACACCACCACGGCAGTGACGCAGACGGAGACCACCAGGGAGTTCACGAACCAGTCGGTGATGTTGCCGGTCTCGAAGATGGCGGACCAGGCCTGGCCGGTCCAGTCCTCGGGCAGCCAGTGCGGCGGCACCTCCACCGCCTCGGTCTCCGACTTGAGGGAGGTGAACAGCGCCCAGGCCAGCGGCGAGAGGATGACCGCGGAGACGGCCGCGCCAAGCAGGGTGAGCACGATCTGGCTCGGCGTCCAGGGCCTGCGCGGCCCCTTGCGTACCGGCACGGCGGTGGTCATCGGCCGTCCTCCTCACGGTTGCGCAGCAGCCACATCCGTGCGAGGGCGACGGCCGCGATGAGCACGAAGAAGATGATGGAGATCGCGGAGGCGTAGCCCACGCGGTAGCTGGTGAAGCCCTCTTCCAGGGTGAACTGGACGAAGGTGCGGGTCGATTCCTCGGGTCCGGGCGTGAAGTCGAACATCACCACGGCCTGGTCGAAGACCTGGAGCGAGGCGAGGATCTGCAGGGCGACCACGAGGCCGGTGATGTTGCGCAGCAGCGGCAGCGTGATGCGGACCATGCGGTGCCAGGCGTTCGCGCCGTCCAACTCGGCCGCCTCGTACAGGTGGGCGGGGATGCCCTGGAGCGCGGCGAGGTAGAGCAGGAAGCTGAAGCCGACCGTCCACCACAGGGTGCAGACGACGACGGCGAGCAGGGCGTACGACGTGTCGCTCAGCCAGGGCGTGTCGATGCCGAAGACGTGGTTGATCATGCCGGTGCCGGGGTTGAACAGCCACTGCCAGAGGTTGCCCGCGACGGTGGACGGCAGCAGGAAGGGCATGAAGAAGCAGAGCCGCCACAGCCACTTCCCGCGCTCGATGTGGTGAGCGAGCATCGCGAGGAGGAAGGCGAGGACGGTGATGCAGGGTACGACCAGGAGCGTGAAGTACGCGCTGTGGCCGAGCGCGTCCCACATCAGGGGGTCCTTCAGGGCCTCGCGGTAGTTGTCGAGGCCGACGAAGCGCGCGCCCTCGCCGGAGATGTTGGCGTCCGTGAGGCTCAGGTACACGCCGCGCAGCAGCGGCCAGATCACGAACAGGGCGAACAGCGTCAGGAAGGGGGCGACGAACCAGCCGCCGTGCTGGAGGCCCTGCCTGCGGCGGACGGGGGTGCTCGGCGCGGCGGTTCTCGCGCGGGGCGCGGCGAGGGCCGTCTCCGGGCTGGTGGTGGTCATGCGGCCGCACCTCCCTGCGCGGCGGTCTTGCCGTCCATGGGGTTCTTCATGGCGAGGAGCGTGGTGAGGGTGGACCGCATCCGGCGGGCGGCTCCGTCCGGCCGGACGGAGCCCATCGTGGAGGCGCTGACGACCGGGCCGAGACGCTGGGCGAGGATGCCGGTGGAGCCGGCGAACCACACCTTCGGCTCCGTGGCCTGGTGGTCCATGGCCACGACGTACTCGTTCTGCGGCGCCAGCCTCCGGTACTCGGGCGAGGACAGGGTCGGTATGTGGGCGGGGATGTGCCCGCCGCCGGCCCACTGCCGGGCGTGCTGGACGACGTAGGCGGCGAGGCGGTGCGCGGCCTCGTTGGCGGCGCCGCCGCGGCCGGCCTGGTGCGGCAGCACGAAGGAGTGCGACTCGGCGTGGGTGGCCCTCTTGCCGAAGACGGGCGGCAGCGGGGTCGCGCCGTAGTCGAGCCTCGCGGTGTCGAAGACCGGTACCGACCAGTTGCCCTCCATGGTGAAGGGCGAGCCGTTGACGAACTGTTCGGCGTCGGCGGCACCCGCGACGGAGTAGCCGTCGGTGACGTGCCGCCGCAGGAACGCGAGGACCTCGGTGGCCTTGTCGGTGTCGAAGGTGACCCCGGTGTTCCCGGCGTCGAAGTAGGTGCCCGAGAGCTGTTCGTAGAAGGCGACGAAGAACCACCACATGATGTTCTGGTCGTTGGTGTGCAGGCCCAGGGTCTGCAGCCCGCCCTTGGTGGCCTGCTTGGCCTCCTTGAGCACGTCGAACCACTCGTCGGTCGACGTCACGGGCGTCAGCCGCCCGTCGGCGTCGAGCAGGCCCGTGTCCGCCAGCACGTCCCTGCGGTAGAAGCAGAGCTGGACGTGGATGTCGAGCGGGAGCGCGTACAGCTTGCCGTCGATGACGGCCCGCCTCCACAGTTCGGGGTTGAAGTCCTGCTCCCGTACGCCGTACTTGCCCAGCAGCTCGACGTCCCAGGGGTCCAGGAGGCGGCCGGGCGAGAAGCCCGTGACGCGGCCGAGGTGCATGACGCCGAGGTCGGGGGCGCGGTTGCCGGCCGCCGCCATGGCGAGCTTGGTGTAGAAGGGGCTGCCCCACTGGAGGGTGGAGTCCTTCACCGCGATGTCGGGGTTGTCCTTCCGGAAGGCGTCCAGCATCGCGATCATGTTGTAGCCGTCGCCGCCGCTGAAGAGGTTCCAGTAGCGGACCCGGGTGTCCGCGCCGGAGGCGAGCGCGTCGGCGCCCTCGCCGAGCGCCGCGAAGCCGAAGCTGCCCGCGACCGTCAGGCCGCCCGCCGCGGCCAGAAGTTGCCTGCGATTCAGGCCAGGTCGTCCCATGCCCTGCCCTTACGTTCGAAGTGGTGTTCCCTGCTTCTCGCGCGGTCGTCCGGAATCCCCCTGGAGCATGTTCGAGATTTCGGATAGCGCCCGTAAGTTCGAACGGACCGTAAAGTGGGCCGATCCCAGCGTCAATGGTTCGGACAGAACTTTCGGGAGGCTGTGGTCTCTCGCGGTCGTCCGCGGTCGTTCGCGGTTGAACGACGGTCACCGGATCGCATGACGGCGGCACCCCGGACGCGTAGTCTCGAACAGGCGTTGTGCGGCGGTCATGCGGACGGGAGGGGCGCGATGGACATCGTCGGCGCCGGCGAGTTCTCCACGTCCTTCGTCAGCGAGTTCTACCCGTCCTTCTGGTGGATCCCGGCCACGGTCCTGGCCGCCGCCCTGGCGATCAAACTGCCCACGATCATCCGGCTCTGGCGGGACCCGCTGCTGCGCGCGGTCGGCGGTCTGCTGCTGCTCGCCTGCTCCGTGTTCGTGTTCGTCGCGCCCTCGACCATCGCCCGGGTCAACCGGCTGACCGGCGTCCCGAACATCTCGGCGCCCTGGGTGTACTCCCTGCTCACCGCCTTCTGCGGGGCCTGCCTGCTGCTGATCATCGCCTGGCGCAACGGCCTGTCCGACCGCTCGGCCGCCACCCGCCGCGCCACCCGCCGGGTGGTCTCCGTCTACGGCGGGGTGATCGTCGCGCTGTGGGTGCTGTTCGCCCTCGCCGACGCGCCCGTGGAGCGGCTGCGCGACCTCGACACGTACTACGCGACCACGCCGTACATGCGCGAGATGATCCTGCTCTACCTGCTCGCGCACACCACGGCCGTGCTGATCACCTTCGCGCTGATCTGGCACTGGGTCCGCACCGACGGGCTGGACGCCTGGCTGCGCTGGGGGCTGAAGTTCCTGGGCGCCGGCTACGCGCTCAACCTGCTCTTCGACGCCGCCAAGCTCACCGCGGTGGTGGCCCGCTGGACCGGCAACGACCTGGACCGGCTCAACGCGGACGTGGCACCGCCCATCGCCTGCCTGTCCGCCGTCCTGATCGCGATGGGCTTCATCCTGCCGCACGCCGGCCAGTACCTGCACGGCCGCTGGCGGGTCCGCCTCGCCCACCACGAACTGCGGCCGCTGTACCGGCTGCTGCGCACCGTCGACGGCACCCGCGGCGGCGTCCCGTTCGGCCTGCGCGCCGGTCCCGAACTGCGGCTGACCCGCCGGGAGACGTTCATCCGGGACGTGCTGCTGACGCTGGGCCGGCGCGTCGACGACGACCTGCGGCGGCGGTGCCGGGACAGCGCCCTCGCCCTCGGGTTCGCACCGGAGCGCGCCAAGGCGCTGGCGGCCGCGGCGGCGATCCTGGACGCCGTGGAGACCGCGCCCCGGACGCGGGAGGACGACGACACCGGCGGCCCGGACACCACGGAGCTGCTCTGTGAGATCGGGGCCGTCTCCCGGGCACTGCGCCGCCCCGACGAGGTCCGGGCGGTGCGCCTCGGCGCGGGCGCGCCCGGGAACAGCGTGGCGGTCGGCGAGTGACCGCCCACGCGGCCGGGGCGACGGCCGCCCCGACACGAGGTCCGGGCGGCCGCACGGCGCCCTGGCGGGCAGGGAGAGCGCAGTGCGGACGAACAGGGAGATGCGTCGCCTCGCCGACGCCCTCATCGACCCCATCCGGGTCCCGATCCCCGCGGACCCCGAGGTCCTGTTCGAGGCACTCGTCGCCTCCGTCAGTGCGTGGCGGGGCCGCGAGGTCGTCGTCCACCGCAGGGTGTTCCCCCCGCACACCGCCAGCGGGCTGTGGCTGGAGCGCGAGACGCACGACGACGTCGTGGTCGACGAGCGCGCCGCCGCCTGGCACCAGATCGTGATCTTCTGCCACGAGGTGTGGCACATGCACCGCCGGCAGACGGACGGGCGGGCGGTCGGCGAGAGCGCGGGCGACCTGCGGCCCGTCGCCGCGCGGACCGACTTCAGCCTCGCCGAGGAACAGGAGGCCGACCGCTTCGGGATGCTGGTGGGCCGCCGGCTGCGCACCTGGCTGGAGGCCTCGGAGGACTCCGTGTTCGCCGCCCGGTCCACCGGGGCCCAGGGCCTGGCCGGGCGCATCGGGGCCGCGCTCAACCACCGCGGGACACGCGGATGAACGGCCTGATCAACTACGTCAGCTGCGGCGTGCTCTGGCTCGGCCTGCTGGTCCGGGCACCCGACCTGCTGCGCCACCGGCACGACCCGTACCTGCGGACCATCTGCGCGGTGCTGGGGCTGGCCGGCCTCTGCTTCCTCCTCGGGGCGCCGCCCACGGTGGGGGCGATCAACCGTCTCGGCGGCGTCCCCAACCTCGCCGCGCCGCTGACCTACGCGGCGATCACCGCGTACGGCGCCGCCTCCCAGGTGCTGATCGTGCACTGGCGGGGCGGGCCGCGCGTGCGCCGCACCGCCCGCCGCTGGGTCGCCGCCTACGCCCTCGTCGTCGCCGGCATCGCGGTCATGTTCGCCCTGGGCGACGCCCCCGTGGAACGCCGCACCGACCTGGACACCTACTACGCCACCACGCCGTTCCTCGCCCAGATGATCGTGCTCTACCTGGTGGCGCACCTCACGGCGGCGACCGTCACCACGGTGTCCGCGCTGCGCTGGGCCCGCCAGGTGCGCGGCCGGCTGCGCGTGGGCCTGACGGTCCTGGGCATCGGCTCCCTGTGCGGCGCCGGCTACAGCGTGGCCAAGCTGGTCGCCGTGGCCGCCCACTGGTGCGGGCGGGACTGGTCGGCGCTCGGCACGGCCGTCTCCCCGGTGGCGGCCGCGCTGGGCGCCCTGATCACGGTCACCGGCGTGCTGATCCCGCTGCTGGGTCCCCGGCTGGCCCAGTGGTGCCGTTCCTGGCGGACGTACGTGCGCCTGGCTCCGCTGGAGCGCGAACTGGACGACGTCCTCACCCGCCACGCCCTGCGGCTGCCCCGGCCCCGGCTCTCCTCCCCCGCCACCCGGCTGATGTGGCGGCAGACCAGCATCCACAACGCGCTGGGCCGCCTCGACGACCGCTTCGACCCGGCGCTGTACGACCGGACCCGCCGCGCGGCGCTGCGCGCGACGGGCGATCCGGAACGGGCCGAGGCCACCGCGTGGGCCGCGGTCATCGCCGCGGCGGCCGTGACCGCCCGGCGGGAGGCGGAGCGCGCC
>NZ_JAVRHI010000476.1:0-3345 GCF_034105845.1 Streptomyces sp. CRN 30
GCGTGGGTCGGCGACGTTCCAGGTTAGCTTCACCATTCGGCACACAGAAACCGGAGAAGTAGTGCCTACGATCCAGCAGCTGGTCCGGAAGGGCCGGCAGGACAAGGTCGAGAAGAACAAGACGCCCGCACTCGAGGGTTCTCCTCAGCGTCGGGGCGTCTGCACGCGTGTGTTCACGACCACCCCGAAGAAGCCGAACTCGGCCCTGCGCAAGGTCGCGCGTGTGCGTCTGACCAGCGGGATCGAAGTCACCGCTTACATTCCGGGTGAGGGACACAACCTGCAGGAGCACTCCATCGTGCTCGTGCGTGGTGGCCGTGTGAAGGACCTGCCGGGTGTTCGCTACAAGATCATCCGCGGTTCCCTCGACACCCAGGGTGTCAAGAACCGCAAGCAGGCCCGCAGCCGCTACGGCGCCAAGAAGGAGAAGTAAGAATGCCTCGTAAGGGCCCCGCCCCGAAGCGCCCGGTCATCATCGACCCGGTCTACGGTTCTCCTCTGGTGACCTCCCTGATCAACAAGGTGCTGCTGAACGGCAAGCGCTCCACCGCCGAGCGCATCGTCTACGGTGCCATGGAGGGTCTGCGCGAGAAGACCGGCAACGACCCGGTCATCACCCTCAAGCGCGCTCTCGAGAACATCAAGCCGACCCTCGAGGTCAAGTCCCGCCGTGTCGGTGGCGCCACCTACCAGGTGCCGATCGAGGTCAAGCCCGGTCGCGCCAACACCCTCGCGCTGCGCTGGCTCGTCGGTTACTCCCGCGCCCGTCGCGAGAAGACCATGACCGAGCGTCTGCTCAACGAGCTCCTCGACGCCTCCAACGGCCTCGGCGCCGCTGTGAAGAAGCGCGAGGACACCCACAAGATGGCCGAGTCCAACAAGGCCTTCGCGCACTACCGCTGGTAGTCGCAACCCACATCGAGACCGAGAGAAGACTGAAGCCTCATGGCTACCACTTCACTTGACCTGGCCAAGGTCCGCAACATCGGGATCATGGCCCACATCGACGCGGGCAAGACGACCACCACCGAGCGGATCCTGTTCTACACCGGCGTCTCGTACAAGATCGGTGAGGTCCACGACGGCGCTGCCACCATGGACTGGATGGAGCAGGAGCAGGAGCGTGGCATCACGATCACCTCTGCTGCGACCACCTGTCACTGGCCGCTCGAGGACAACGACTACACCATCAACATCATCGACACCCCGGGTCACGTCGACTTCACCGTCGAGGTGGAGCGCTCCCTGCGCGTGCTCGACGGTGCTGTCACGGTGTTCGACGGTGTCGCCGGTGTCGAGCCGCAGTCCGAGACGGTGTGGCGTCAGGCCGACCGTTACGGCGTGCCGCGTATCTGCTTCGTGAACAAGCTGGACCGTACCGGCGCCGAGTTCCACCGCTGCGTGGACATGATCTCGGACCGCCTGGGCGCCCAGCCGCTCGTCATGCAGCTGCCGATCGGTGCCGAGGCCGACTTCAAGGGCGTCGTGGACCTGGTCCGCATGAAGGCGCTCGTGTGGTCCGCCGAGGCGGCGAAGGGCGAGATGTACGACACCGTCGACATCCCGGCCACGCACACCGAGGCCGCCGAGGAGTGGCGCGGCAAGCTGCTCGAGGCCGTCGCGGAGAACGACGAAGAGATCATGGAGCTGTACCTGGAGGGCGAGGAGCCCACCGAGGAGCAGCTGTACGCCGCGATCCGTCGTATCACCATCGCGTCCGGCAAGTCCGAGGGCACCACGGTCACCCCGGTGTTCTGCGGCACCGCGTTCAAGAACAAGGGCGTCCAGCCCCTGCTCGACGCGGTCGTGCGCTACCTGCCGACCCCGCTCGACGTCGAGGCCATCGAGGGCCACGACGTCAAGGACCCCGAGGTCGTCGTCAAGCGCAAGCCGTCCGAGGACGAGCCGCTCTCCGCGCTCGCCTTCAAGATCATGAGCGACCCGCACCTCGGCAAGCTCACCTTCGTCCGGGTCTACTCGGGCCGCCTGGAGTCCGGCACCGCCGTGCTGAACTCCGTCAAGGGCAAGAAGGAGCGCATCGGCAAGATCTACCGCATGCACGCCAACAAGCGTGAGGAGATCGAGTCGGTGGGCGCCGGCGACATCGTCGCCGTCATGGGCCTGAAGCAGACCACCACCGGTGAGACGCTGTCCGACGACAAGAACCCGGTGATCCTGGAGTCCATGGACTTCCCGGCGCCGGTGATCCAGGTCGCCATCGAGCCCAAGTCCAAGGGTGACCAGGAGAAGCTGGGTGTCGCCATCCAGCGTCTCGCGGAGGAGGACCCCTCCTTCCAGGTTCACTCGGACGAGGAGACCGGCCAGACCATCATCGGTGGTATGGGCGAGCTGCACCTCGAGGTGCTGGTCGACCGTATGCGCCGTGAGTTCAAGGTCGAGGCCAACGTCGGCAAGCCGCAGGTCGCCTACCGCGAGACGATCCGCAAGGCCGTCGAGCGCGTCGACTACACGCACAAGAAGCAGACTGGTGGTACCGGCCAGTTCGCCAAGGTGCAGATCGCGATCGAGCCGATCGAGGGCGGCGACGCCTCGTACGAGTTCGTGAACAAGGTCACCGGTGGCCGTATCCCGAAGGAGTACATCCCTTCGGTGGACGCCGGTGCGCAGGAGGCCATGCAGTTCGGCATCCTCGCCGGGTACGAGATGACGGGCGTCCGCGTCACGCTTCTCGACGGTGCCTACCACGAGGTCGACTCCTCCGAGCTGGCGTTCAAGATCGCCGGTTCGCAGGCCTTCAAGGAGGCCGCGCGCAAGGCCAGCCCCGTGCTCCTCGAGCCGATGATGGCCGTCGAGGTCACCACGCCCGAGGACTACATGGGCGAGGTCATCGGTGACATCAACTCCCGCCGTGGCCAGATCCAGGCCATGGAGGAGCGCGCCGGCGCCCGCGTCGTGAAGGGCCTGGTCCCGCTGTCGGAGATGTTCGGCTACGTCGGCGACCTCCGCAGCAAGACGTCGGGTCGCGCGAGCTACTCGATGCAGTTCGACTCCTACGCCGAGGTTCCGCGGAACGTCGCCGAGGAGATCATCGCGAAGGCCAAGGGCGAGTAACGCACCGCGTTTGACGCTTTAGGCTTGACACCGACCGCCGGGACTCGATCCCAGGTCCCGGCGGGCGGCATCCCAGCAAAGATCACCCTGGCGCCGATGAGTAAGGCGTACCAGAACCACTCCACAGGAGGACCCAGTGGCGAAGGCGAAGTTCGAGCGGACTAAGCCGCACGTCAACATCGGCACCATCGGTCACATCGACCACGGTAAGACGACCCTCACGGCCGCCATTACCAAGGTGCTGCACGACGCGTACCCGGACCTGAACGAGGC
>NZ_JAVRHI010000477.1:0-54596 GCF_034105845.1 Streptomyces sp. CRN 30
AGCCGCGGCCCGCCCGTGACGTTGCCCCGGGCGGCGTGCGTCAGCCCCACCGCGAGCTGGGCCAGCCCGCGCCACAGCTCCCGGTCCGCCGCCGGGCCCGACTTCCAGGCGTCCTCGAACACCTCGTGCGCGTGGAACGGCTTGCCCTCGTCCAGCAGCCGCTGCGCCTCGGCGACGGTCTCCGCGGGCGCCCGCACCACGCCCTCGGGCTGCCGGGCCACGCCGCCGCTGCCGTACGGCAGGGGCCTGCCGAGCCCGTCCCGCGGCCGGGCGTTGCGCGCCCGCCCCTCGCTGTCACGGTCCCGTGCGTCCGCCGGCCGGTCCGGGGATGTGCTGTCCATGCCACCGATTGTCCCGCGCGAGGCCGTTTTCGGCGCACCCCGGTGCGTGCGGTAAGGTACTCACCGCGTGACCGCACGGACACCGTGCACGACCGCACCGGGACGTGGCGCAGCTTGGTAGCGCACTTGACTGGGGGTCAAGGGGTCGCAGGTTCAAATCCTGTCGTCCCGACCGGAGACGGTCGCAGGTCAGAGGGCCCGTCGGAGCAATCCGACGGGCCCTCTGCCGTATGTCCTGGGGACCGTTTAAGGACCAGGGGGTCTGACGGGCCCTTCGGCGTGTCTCCCGGAGGCCGGCCGGCCCGTCGGCCGGGCGGTGTCGGCGGGTCGGATCACGGCAGTGGTGCCGCCACCGCCCCCAGTACCGCCAGCGCCGCCCCCGTGCTCCACGCCACCGCCTCCTCGCGGGTCGCGTCGATCTCGCCGTTCAGCCAGCTGTCGACGATGCGCAGGACCGCGCCGACCGCTCCGATCGCCGCGACGCGGGCCTGCCGCGTACCGACGGGCGGGGTCTCGCCGCCGCGCGCGGCGAAGGTGGCCTCGACCGTCGAGGCGAGGTCGTCCATGCCCGCCGCCTGCTGCGCGGCCACCGCGCCGCCCGCGCCCCGGGCGCCCGCCACGAAACGTCCCTTGACGGGGGTGGACAGGAGCACCTCCAGGCCCGTCGACACCGCCCGGCGTGTCAGTTCCGCCAGGGGTGCGTCGGAGTCGGCCACCACCGCCCGTACGGCCGCCCGCACCTCGCCGGTTATCTCGCCGAGCAGCGCGCCCAGCAGGGCGTCCACGTCCTCGAAGCTCTCGTAGAAGTAGCGCCGGGTCAGTCCGGCCTCCTCGCAGACCCGGCGCGCGCTCACCCCGTTCCAGCCCTCCGCCTCGAAGACGCGCAGGGCCGCTTCGAGCAGGGCGGCGCGCCGCCGGGCGACACGGTCCTCGGCCGGCGTTCCCCGGTAGGGGCGGATCAGGGGCGGGGTGCTCATGAGCCCATGTTGACACACCCCGGCACCAGAAATACATTTCTGATACCGCCTGGCATCAACTTCGCCCGCGCCGTGCCGTCCCACCCCAGGAAGTGAATCCGCATGCCACGCCGAGACTTCGACATCACCCTTTCCGACTTGCACGGAAAGCGTGCCGTCGTCACCGGGGCCAGCGACGGGATGGGCCTCGGCATCGCCACGCGCCTCGCCGCCGCCGGTGCCGAGGTCCTCCTGCCGGTCCGCAACCCCCGCAAGGGCGAGGCGGCCCTGGCGACGATCCGTGCGGCCGTCCCCGCCGCACAGGTGTCGCTGCGGTCGCTCGACCTCTCCTCGCTCTCCTCCGTCACCGCCCTCGGCGAGACCCTCCTGGCGGAGGACCGGCCGCTGCACCTGCTCATCAACAACGCCGGCGTCATGACCCCGCCCGACCGGCAGACCACCGCCGACGGCTTCGAGCTGCAGTTCGGCACCAACCACCTCGGGCACTTCGCCCTGGTGTCCCACCTGCTGCCGCTGCTGCGGGCCGGCCGCGCCCGCGTCACCTCGCAGGTCAGCGTGGCCGCCGACCGGAACGCCATCAACTGGGACGACCTCAACTGGGAGCGGTCCTACAACGGCCGGCGCGCCTACAGCCAGTCGAAGATCGCCCTCGGCCTCTTCGGCCTCGAACTCGACCGCCGCAGCGAAGCGGGCGGCTGGGGCATCACCAGCAACATCTCCCACCCCGGCGTCGCCCCCACCAACCTCCTCGCGGCCCGGCCCGAGATCGGACGCGACAAGGACACCCTGGGCGTGCGGCTCATCCGCGCGCTGTCCGCGCGCGGCATCCTCCTCGGCACGGTCCGCACCGCCCAGCTGCCCGCCCTCCACGCGGCCACCTCCCCGGACGCGAAGCCCGGCGGTCTCTACGGTCCCAGCGGCCCCGGCCACCTCGGCGGCCCGCCCGCCGAGCAGAAGCTGTACTCCCGCCTGCGCTCCACCGACGAGGCCCGGCGCGTCTGGAGCGTCTCCGAGGAACTCGCGAAGGTGTCCTTCCCGGCCGGCTGACACCTCGGCGCTTGACTTCGTGTGCGCTTCAGCAAGAAGACTCCCTGCCGTGCGCCTCACCGAGGGGCGCGCGGGAGGGGACCGTCATGAAGTACCGCACCATAGGGACCGACCCGGCGACGCGCCGCGAGGTGAGCGTCATCGCGCTCGGCGCCATGCTGTTCGGGACGTGGACCGACGAGGAGACCGCCTTCGCCGTGCTCGACCGCTTCGTCGAGGCCGGCGGGAACTTCATCGACACGTCCGACAACTACGCCTTCTGGTACGACGGCGGGGTGGGCGGCCAGAGCGAGGAACTCCTCGGCCGGTGGCGGCGCTCGCGCGGCGTCGGCGACGAGATCGTCATCGCCACCAAACTCGGCGCCCGCCCCCTCGCGCCCGGTACGAGTTACATCGACAACCCCGAGGGCCTGTCGGCGAAGGCGATCCGGTCCGCCACCGAGGCCAGCCGCGAACGGCTGGGCGTGGAGAAGCTGGATCTGCTGTACGCGCACATCGACGACGCGACCGTGGAGCAGCGCGAGACCGTCGAGGCGTTCGGCGAGCTGGTCGCCGAGGGCACGGTGGGGCTCCTCGGCGTCAGCAACCAGGCGATGTGGCGGGTGGAGCGGGCCCGCGCGCTGGCCGCCGGGGCCGGGCTGCCCGGCTACGAGGTGCTCCAGTACCAGCACAGCTATCTGCGGCCCCGCTCCGACGTGCCCAGTGACCTCTTCCCGGACGGCAGCCTCGGCCACGCGGGCGCCGAACTCCTCGGCCTTCTCAGGGCCGAACCGGGACTGATCCTGGTCGCCTACTCGCCGCTGCTGACCGGCGCGTACGTCCGCGCGGACAAGCCGCTCCCCGACGACTACGACCACCCCGGCACCCCAGCCCGGCTGGCGGTGCTGCACGAGGTGGCGAAGGAGACCGGCGCCACCGCCAACCAGGTGGTGCTGGCCTGGCAGATCGGCGCGGAGCTGCCCGTCCTACCGCTGGCCGGGGCCTCGTCCCTGGCGCAGCTGGAGGAGAACCTCGCCGCCGTCGACCTGGAGCTTACGGCGGACCAGCGGGCCCGGCTGGACGCCGCGCACTGAGCGCCGTCCGGTCAGGGGGCGAGGTGGCGGCGGCGTGCGGCTGCCTCCCGCTCGTAGGCGGTACGGGCGTCCTTCGCCGCCGGGCGGGCGGAGACCTCGGCCACCGGCACGTCCCACCACGCCTCGGCCGGGGGCGCGGTGGGCGCCGGGTCGGTCTCGACGTACACGCAGGTCGGCCGGGAGCAGGCGCGCGCCTCGGCCAGTGCCTCGCGCAGCTCGCCGACGGTCCGGGGGCGCAGTACGTCCATGCCGAGGCTGGCCGCGTTGGCCGCGAGGTCGACGGGGAGCGGGTCGCCGGTGAAGGTGCCGTCGGGGGCCCGGTGGCGGTAGGCGGTGCCGAACCGCTCGGCGCCCACCGACTCGGAGAGGCCGCCGATCGAGGCGTAACCGTGGTTCTGGAGGAGGACCAGCTTGACGGGGAGGTTCTCCTGGACGGCGGTGACGATCTCCGTGGGGTTCATGAGGTAGGTGCCGTCGCCGACCAGCGCCCACACCGGGGTGCCGGGCGCGGCCTGCTGCACGCCGAGGGCGGCCGGGATCTCGTAGCCCATGCAGGAGTAGCCGTACTCCAGGTGGTACTGGCGCGGGGAGCGGGCCCGCCAGAGCTTGTGCAGGTCACCGGGGAGCGAGCCGGCCGCGTTGATGACCACGTCCGTGTCGTCCACCACCGCGTCCAGCGCGCCGATCACCTGCGTCTGGGTCGGGACCGCCTTGTCGTCCGGGGCGTGCAGGGCGGCCTCGACGGCCCGCTCCCAGCGTTCCTTGCCGGCCCGGTACTCGGCGGCGTAGGCGTCGTCCACGCGGTGGCCGGCCAGTGCCCCGGTGAGCGCCTCCAGGCCCGTCCGCGCGTCGCACACCAGGGTGCGGGCGGCGAGCTTGTGCGCGTCGAAGGCGGTGATGTTGACGTTGAGGAAGCGCACCTGCGGGTGCTGGAACAGGGTGCCGGAGGCGGTGGTGAAGTCGCTGTACCGGGTGCCGACGCCGATCACCAGGTCGGCGGTGCGGGCGAGGGCGTCGGCGACCGCGGTGCCGGTGTGGCCGATGCCGCCGACGTCGGCGGGGTGGTCGTGGCGCAGCGCGCCCTTGCCCGCCTGGGTGGCGGCGACGGGGATGCCGGTGGCGTCGGCCAGGGCGCGCAGGGCGTCCTCGGCGCGGCTGTGGTGGACGCCGCCGCCGGCGACGATCAGCGGCCGGGCGGCGGCGCGGACGGCCCGTACGGCGTCGGCCAGTTCCAGCGGGTCGGGCGCGGGCCGCCGCACCCGCCAGACCCGGTCGGCGAAGAACTCCTCGGGCCAGTCGGCGGCCTCGGCCTGGACGTCCTGGGGGAGGGCCAGGGTGACGGCGCCGGTCTCCGCGGGGTCCGCGAGGACGCGCATCGCGTGCAGCGCGGCCGGGATCAGTGCCTCGGGGCGGGTGATCCGGTCGAAGTACCGGGAGACCGGGCGCAGGGTGTCGTTGACCGACACGTCGCCCGCCGCCGGGTGTTCGAGCTGCTGGAGCAGCGGGTCGGCGGGGTGGGCGGCGAAGTAGTCGCCGGGCAGGAGCAGCACCGGGAGGCGGTTGACGGTGGCGAGGGCGGCGCCGGTGACCAGGTTGGTGGCGCCGGGGCCGATCGACGCCGTCACGGCCTGCGCGGAGAGCCGGTCGAGCTGACGGGCGTAACCGACCGCCGCGTGCACCATGGCCTGTTCGCTGCGGCCCTGGTGGTACGGCATCACGTCGCCGTGCTCGACGAGCGCCTGGCCGAGCCCGGCGACGTTGCCGTGGCCGAAGATGCCCCAGGTGGAGGCGATCAGCCGGTGCCGTACGCCGTCGCGCTCCGTGTACTGGGCGGCGAGGAACCGCACCAGGGCCTGGGCGGTGGTGAGGCGGACGCGGACGCTCATACGGTCCTCCCGGGGGCTTCGGGGGCTTCGGGGGCTTCGGGGGCGGAGTACAGGGGGAGCCGGGCGTCGACCGGCTGCTCGGGCCAGGTGGCGCGGACCCAGGCGTGGCCGGGGTGGTCGCTGATCAGCCAGGCGCGTTCGTCCGCCGGGCCCGCCATGACGTTGAGGTAGTACATGTGGTGGCCCGGCACGGCCATCGACGGGCCGTGCCAGCCGTCCGGGATGAGCACCACGTCGCCGTCGCGCACCTCGGCCAGCACGTCCGTGCCGCGGCCGTGCCCCGACGGGGAGACCCGCTGGTAGCCGAGGCCGGGCACGCCGTCGTGGGCGGCGAACTCGAAGTAGTAGATCTCCTCCAGCTCCGCCTCCGCGCCGGGGCGGTGCTCGTCGTGCTTGTGCGGCGGGAAGGACGACCAGTTGCCGCCCGGGGTGATCACCTCGACGGCGATCAGCTTGTCGCACGGGAAGACGCCGGCGGCACCGAAGTTGTTGACCTGCCGCGAGCAGTTCCCCGTACCGCGCAGCTCCACCGGGACGGACGAGGCCGGTCCGTAGCGGGCGGGCAGCCGGCGCGCGCAGCGGGCGCCGGCGAGCGCGAACCGGCCGCCGCCGGCCGACGACACGCGCACGTGGGCGTCGCGCGGCACGTACGCGAAGTCGCTGACCCCGCTGAACACGTCCGTGCGGCCGTCGAGTTCGAAGACCTCGCCGTCGGCGGCGACCGTGCAGCCGCCGGAGAGCGGCAGCACGATCCACTCGCTCCCGCCGGTGTCGAAGGAGTGCGAGCCGCCCGGGGGCAGCGGGAGCACGCGCAGGCCGGAGTAGCCCCAGCCGGCGGTCTCGGGGGTCACGTCGACCGTGTAGGGGCGGTCGACCGCGTACGGGCCGTCGCCCGCCTCGCCCGCGGACAGGTGGTACGTCGACAGGTGGTCGGTCATCGGAAAGCCTCCTGAACTCACAACAGGCCGACGGCCGTGTCCACCGCCCGCTCCACGCTGCCCTCGGCGGGGTAGAGCAGCGAACGGCCCACGACCAGGCCCTGGACGGTGGGCAGGCGCAGGGCCTTGCGCCAGCGTTCGTAGGCCGCGTCCTGATCGTTCCCCACATCGCCGCCGAGCAGCACGACCGGCAGGGTGGAGGTCCGCAGGACCTCGGCCATGTCGTCCGGGTCGTGGGTGACGGGGAGTTTCAGCCAGGTGTAGGCGGAGGTGCCGCCGAGCCCCGAGGCGATGGCGATCGAGCGGGTGACGCCCTCGGCGGAGAGGTCGGTGCGCAGGCGGCCCTGCTCGCGGCGGCACAGGAACGGCTCCACGAACACCGGCAGCCGGCGCGCGGCCATGGCGTCCACGGCGCGGGCGGCGGACTCCAGGGTGTCCAGCGACCCCGCGTCCTCGGGGTCGATGCGCAGCAGCAGCTTCCCCGCGTCCAGCCGGTGCCGGTCCAGGTCCTCGGCGCGGTACCCGGTGAAGCGGTCGTCCATCTCGAAGGCGGCGCCCGCGAGTCCGCCGCGGTTCATCGACCCCATCGCGACCTTGCCGTCCAGCGCGCCGAGCAGCAGCAGGTCCTCCAGGACGTCGGCGGTGGCGAGCACGCCGTCCACGCCCGGCCGGCCCAGCGCCGTGCACAGCCGCCGCAGCAGGTCCGCCCGGTCGGCCATGGCCAGCGGACGGCCGCCGACCCCGAGGGCGCCGCGCGCCGGATGGTCGGCGGCCACGATCATCAGCCGGCCGGTGGCCCCGAGCAGGGGGCGGCGCTCGCGGCACGCGGCCGCCTCGGCGATCGCCTCGGGGCGCCGCGCTCTGACCGCGGTGAGGTCGGCGGGGGAAAGGGGCACGGCGGAGCTCCTTCGGGGGTATGTCCGTCCGCAGGGGGTAGAGATCGACTTCGGACGGGGCCTGCCGCCTCCCAGGTGTAGGACCCGGACACCGACCTGTCAATATTTTGTACGGACATTCGGACCTGTGCGTGAAATGATGTCTTGACAAAGTATTGACAGCGGGCGGGCGACGCACTTGTATCCGGTGCCAGCGCAAGGCCGTCACCCTTCGGCGCACGGCTTCCCGTCGCACAGTGAGGTGCAGGAAAGATGGACCGCTCCGTTCATGCCCGCTCCACTCGTGTCCGCTCCCGCGGCGGTTCAGTCTCCCGCAGCGGTTCAGTCTCCCGTGGCGGTTTCGTCCCCGCCGTGGCACTCGCCGCGGCGGCGGCCCTGGCCCTGGCCGGCTGCTCCAGCGGCTCCGGCGGCAAGGAGGCCGACGAGGAGGGCGCGTCCGGAGCCTCCGCCGGCCGGGCGAACACCCCTCGGATGACGGTCGCCCTCGTCACCCACCAGGCCGCCGGGGACACCTTCTGGGACATCGTCCGCAAGGGCGCCGAGGCCGCCGCCGCCAAGGACAACATCAAGCTCGTCTACTCCAACGACCCCAACGCCGGGAACCAGGCCAGCCTGGTGCAGAACGCCATCGACCAGAAGGTCGACGGCATCGCGGTCACCCTCGCCAAGCCGGACGCCCTCAGAAGCGTGGTGGCCAAGGCGCGCCAGGCCGGGATACCCGTCGTCGGGCTCAACTCCGGGCTCAGCGACTGGAAGCAGATGGGGCTGACGGAGTTCTTCGGGCAGGACGAGGGCGTCGCGGGCGAGGCGTTCGGCAAGAAGCTCAACGAGGTCGGCGCCAAGCGGGCCGTCTGCGTCCTGCACGAACAGGGCAACGTCGGCCTCACCCAGCGCTGCGACGGCGTGAAGAAGACCTTCGAGGGCTCGGTCGAGAATCTGTACGTCAACGGCACCGACATGCCGTCCGTGCAGTCCACGATCACCGCCAAGCTGAAGCAGGACGCCGCGATCGACCACGTCGTCACGCTCGGCGCGCCCTTCGCGATGGCCGCGGTCAAGTCGGCCGGCGAGGCCGGCGGCAAGGCGAAGGTCGCCACCTTCGACCTCAACAAGGAGCTGACCGGCGCCATCCAGAAGGGTGACATCGAGTTCGCCGTGGACCAGCAGCCCTACCTCCAGGGCTACCTGGCCGTCGACGGCCTGTGGCTCTACAAGAACAACGGCAACTACAGCGGCGGCGGTGAGGAACCGGTGCTGACCGGCCCCGCCTTCGTCGACGAGTCCAACGTCGAGCGGATCTCGGAGTTCGCCGCGAAGGGCACCCGCTGATGGGCACCGCACCGCGGAACGCGCCGGCGGTGGCCCCGCCGCCGGCCGCCGGCCCCTCCCCGGCCGACGGCCGGACCCGGCAGCGTCCACTGGCGCTGCGGGTGCTGGCCCGCCCCGAGGTCGGGGTGTTCCTCGGCGCCGTCGCCGTCCTCGTCTTCTTCCTGATCGCCGCCCCGACCGTCCGCCAGGGCGGCTCCATGGCGACCGTCCTCTACCAGTCCTCGACCATCGGCATCATGGCGCTGCCGGTCGCCCTGCTGATGATCGGCGGCGAGTTCGACCTGTCGTCCGGTGTCGCCGTCGTCTCCTCGGCGCTCACCGCGAGCATGCTCAGCTACCAGCTCACCGTCAACGTCTGGACCGGCGTCGTCGTCGCCCTGGTCCTCTCGCTCGCCGTCGGCGCGTTCAACGGCTGGATGCTGGTGCGGACCGGACTGCCCAGCTTCCTCGTCACCCTCGGCACCTTCCTCATCCTCCAGGGCGTCAACCTCGCCGTCACCAAACTCGTCACCGGCAACGTCGCCACCGACGACATCAGCGACATGGACGGCTTCGGCCAGGCCGAGGCGCTCTTCGCCTCCTCCTTCGACGTCGGCGGCGTCCAGGTGAAGATCACGGTGGTGTGGTGGCTGGTCTTCGCCGCCATCGCCACCTGGGTGCTGCTGCGCACCAAGTACGGCAACTGGGTCTTCGCCGTCGGCGGCGACCAGGACAGCGCCCGCGCGGTCGGCGTGCCCGTCACCTTCACCAAGATCTCCCTGTTCATGCTGGTCGGCCTCGGCGCCTGGTTCGTCGGCATGCACCAGCTGTTCTCCTTCAACACCGTGCAGTCCGGCGAGGGCGTCGGCCAGGAGCTGATCTACATCGCCGCCGCCGTCATCGGCGGCTGCCTGCTGACCGGCGGCGCCGGCTCCGCGATCGGCCCCGTCTTCGGCGCCTTCATGTTCGGCATGGTGAACCAGGGCATCGTCTACGCGGGCTGGAACCCCGACTGGTTCAAGGCGTTCCTCGGCGTGATGCTCCTCGGCGCCGTCCTGATCAATCTGTGGGTCCGCCGCGCGGCGACCCGGAGGTGAGCCACATGACCGAACCCGCCCTCGCCGCGTCCGCTCCCGGCGACCCGGCCCTTGTCGAACTGCGCGGCGCCGGCAAGTCCTACGGCACCGTCCGCGCCCTGCACGGCGTCGACCTGGCCGTCCGCCCCGGCCGGGTGAGCTGTGTGCTCGGCGACAACGGCGCCGGCAAGTCCACCCTCATCAAGATAATCTCCGGGCTGCACCGGCACACCGAGGGCGAGTTCCTCGTCGACGGTGAACCGGTGCGCTTCACCACCCCGCGCGAGGCCCTCGACCGCGGTATCGCCGCCGTCTACCAGGACCTCGCCACCGTCCCGCTGATGCCGGTGTGGCGGAACTTCTTCCTCGGCTCCGAACGGACCAAGGGCCCCTGGCCGCTGCGCCGCCTCGACATCGACGCGATGAAACGGACCGCGGACGAGGAACTGCGGGCCATGGGCATCGTCCTGGACGACCTGGAACAGCCCATCGGCACCCTCTCCGGCGGCCAGCGCCAGTGCGTCGCCATCGCCCGCGCCGTCCACTTCGGCGCCCGCGTCCTCATCCTCGACGAACCCACCGCCGCGCTCGGCGTCAAACAGTCCGGCGTGGTGCTGAAGTACATCGCCGCCGCCCGGGAGCGCGGCCTCGGAGTCGTCTTCATCACCCACAACCCCCACCACGCCTTCATGGTCGGCGACCACTTCACCGTCCTGCGCCTCGGCACCCTCGAACTCAGCGCCGCCCGCGGCGACATCACCCTCCAGGAACTGACCGACCACATGGCCGGCGGCACCGAACTCGCCACCCTCAAGGAGGAGCTGGCCCAGGTCGGCGGGGTCGACGTGGAGACGGTTCCGAGGCCGCGCGAACCGGCCGCCCCCACCCCCGGCCCGCCCGAAGGGAAGCCCTGACATGCCCCCAGCCCTCGACCGCATCCGGGTCGGCTCCGCCCCCGACTCCTGGGGCGTCTGGTTCCCCGACGACCCCCGCCAGGTGCCCTGGGAACGGTTCCTGGACGAGGTCGCCGAGGCCGGCTACTCCTGGATCGAACTCGGCCCCTACGGCTATCTGCCGACCGACCCGGCCCGGCTCACCGACGAGGTGGACCGGCGCGGCCTCAAGGTCTCCGCGGGCACCATCTTCTGCGGCCTGCACCGGGGACCGTCCGAGTGGGACGCCACCCGGGAGCAGGTCGGCCGGGTCGCCGCGCTCACCCGGGACATGGGCGCGCGCCACCTCGTCGTCATCCCCTCCTTCTGGCGCGACGACAAGACCGCCGAGATCCTGGAACCACCGGAGCTGACCGCCGAGCAGTGGACCCACCTCACCACCGGCATGGAGCGTCTCGGCCGTGAGGTGAGGGACACCTACGGCCTCGACATCGTCGTCCACCCGCACGCCGACACCCACCTCGACACCGAGCAGCACGTCGAGCGCTTCCTCGACGCCACCGACGCCGGTCTGGTCGGCCTGTGTCTCGACACCGGGCACTACGCCTACTGCGGCGGCGACAGCGTCAAGCTCATCGAGACCTACGGCGAGCGCATCGGCTACCTGCACCTCAAGCAGGTCGACCCGGAGATCCTCGCCGGGGTCCGGGCCGAAGGGCTGCCGTTCGGACCGGCCGTGCGGCGCGGGGTGATGTGCGAACCGCCCACCGGCGTCCCCGAACTGGAACCGGTCCTGGCCGCCGCCCAGCGGCTCGGCGTCGACCTCTTCGCCATCGTCGAGCAGGACATGTACCCGTGCGCGCCGGACGCCCCGCTGCCGATCGCGGTGCGCACACGGCGGTTCCTGCGGTCGTGCGGGGCGTGAATGGCCCCTCTCAGCAGGGCCGCCGTACCTCCGCCACGGTGACCGGCCGGTGCTCCGCCAGGGACAGCGCGCACGCCTCCGCGATCCAGCCCGCCTCCAGCGCGTCCGCGACCGTGCACGGGGAGGGGCGGGTGCCCGCGACGACCTCCGTGAAGGCGGTCAGCTCGGCCCGGTAGGCGGCGGCGAAGCGGTCCATGAAGAAGTCGTGCGGGGTCCCGGCGGGGAAGGTCGCGCCGGGCTCCGCCGAGCGCAGCGGCAGCCGGTCGTCCAGGCCGACCGCGAGCGAGTCCGCGAAGCCGTGCAGCTCCATGCGGACGTCGTGGCCGCGGCCGTTGTGCCGGCTGTTGGAGATCACGGCCAGGGTGCCGTCGTCCAGCGTGAGGACGGCCCCCGTGGTGTCCGCGTCGCCCGCCGCGCGGATGTACCCGGCACCCCGGTTGCCGCCGGCGGCGTACACCTCGCGCACCTCGCGGCCCGTCACCCAGCGGACCGCGTCGAAGTCGTGCACCGCGCAGTCCCGGAAGATCCCGCCGGAGGCGGCCACGTACGCGGCGGGCGGCGGCGCCGGGTCCAGGGTGGTCGACCGTACGGTGTGCAGGGCGCCCAGTTCGCCGGAGCGCACCGCGGCCCGCGCGGCGGCGAACCCGGCGTCGAAGCGCCGGTTGAAGCCGATCTGCACCGGCACGTCGTGGCCCGCCAGGGCCTCCGCCACTCGCAGAGCCTCCGCCATGGTCCGGGCGACGGGCTTCTCGCAGAAGACGGGGACGCCCGCGGCGGCCCCGGCGAGGATCAGCTCCGGATGGACGTCGGTGGCCGCCGCGACGACGAGGCCGTCCACCCCGGCGGCGAGCACGGCCTCGGGGGAGTCCGCGGTCTTCGCGCCGAACAGGACGGCCGCCGACTCGGCGGCGGCCGGGTCCGGGTCGAAGACGACGAGGGACCGGACGGCGTCCAGCGCGCCGAGGGTCGCGGCGTGGAAGGCGCCGATCCGGCCGAGTCCGAGAATGCCGATGCGCATGCGTTCCCCTGCTCCTTGTTCCTGTTCCCTGGTCCCTGTTCTGTTCCGTTTCTGGCCACTGCTCCCCGCTCCTGGGGATCGATCTGTGTCGCCGTGACCCTTACGGGGAGACCGTCTCCCAGCCGCCGCTCGCCGCCGAGCGGGCCATCGCGTCCAGGGCGGCGGCGCTGTGCACCGCGTCCGGGAGCGTCGCCCCGTACGGCGTGGACTCCGCGACCGAGCGCAGGAAGCGGTACGCCTCGACCACCTTCAGATCGTCGTAGCCCATGGCGTTGGCCGCGCCCGGCTGGAACGCGGCGAACTCGCCGTCGCCCGGACCGACGTACACCGTGGAGACCGGCTGGTCCTGGTAGGCGGTGCCGCGGCTGACGCCCAGCTCGTTCATCCGGCGGAAGTCCCAGAAGACGGCGCCCCTCGTGCCGTGCACCTCGAAGCCGTAGGCGTTCTGCTCGCCGACCGAGACCCGGCACGCCTCCAGTACGCCGCGGGCGCCGGAGGCGAAGCGCAGCAGGCAGCCGACGTAGTCCTCGTTCTCCACCGGGCCGAGGTCCCCGCCCGCCGCGCGGGCGTGACCCGCGGTGGCGGCGGCCGGACGGGCCCGCTCGGGCACGAAGACGGCCGTGTCGGCGGTGACGGACGCGATGTCCCCGCAGAGGAAGCGGGCCAGGTCCACGCCGTGCGAGGCCAGATCGCCGAGGACGCCGCTGCCGCCGCGCTCGCGCTCGTAGCGCCAGGTCAGGGCAGACTCGGGGTGGGCCGCGTAGTCGCTGAGGAGCCGGACGCGGACATGGGTGACGGTGCCCACCTCCCCGGCGGCGATCAGGTCGCGGGCCGCCTCGACGGCGGGCGCGTTGCGGTAGTTGAAGCCGACCGCGCCCTGGACGCCGGAGCGCGCGACGGCGGCGGCCACCGCGCGGGCGTCCCCGGCGGTCAGCCCGACCGGCTTCTCGATCCAGAGGTGCTTGCCCGCCTCGGCGAGCGCGACGCCGATCTCGCGGTGCAGGAAGTTGGGGGCGGTGACGCTCACGGCCCGCACCCGGGGATCGGCGGCCACCTCCCGCCAGTCGCGGACGGCCCCGGCGAACCCGTACCGCGCGGCGGCCTCCTCGGCCCGGCCCGGTACCTCGTCGGCGACCGCGATCAGCTCCGGACGCAGGGCGAGCCGCGGATAGTGGTGGCGGACGCGGGCGTAGGCCTGGGTGTGCACCCGCCCCATCCAGCCGAAACCGATGACGGCGACACCGAGCGCGTCGTGCATGCGAGCCCCTCGTTGGACCGGTCCACTGCCTGTCCACGCCACACTGGGCGCCGCCCGCGGCCGGTGTCAAGCTTTTGACAGGCGGTACGCCAGGTGGAACGGTCCAGCCATGAAGCAGCCGACCATCCGAGACGTGGCCGAACGGGCGGGCGTCTCCAAGTCGCTGGTCTCCCTGGTGCTGCGCGGCTCCGACCGGGTACGGCCCGAGCGGCGGGAGGCGGTGCTGCGGGCCGCGCGGGAACTCGGCTACCGGCCCAACGCGGCGGCGCGCAGCCTCAGCGAACGCCGTACCCGCACCGTGGGCGTCCTCCTCAACGACCTGCGCAACCCCTGGTTCGTGGACCTCCTGGACGGCCTGAACTCCCTGCTGCACGACAACGGCCTGCGGATGCTGCTCTCCGACGCCCGCCTCAACCGCCGCTCCGGCCAGGGCGACCTCGCCGGACCGCTGCGCGACCTCGGTGCCGACGGCCTGGTCGTGGTCGGCACGCTGCCCGACCCGGCGGCCCTCGAAGACATCGCCGCGCGCGTCCCGGTCGTCGTCGCGGGCGCCCGGGAAGCGGTGCCGCCCGGCGTGGACGTGGTCGCCGGGGACGACGAGCGCGGGGCGCGGCTGGTGACCGAGCACCTCATCGGCCTCGGCCACCGCCGTCTCGCGCACATCGCGGGGTACGGCGCGGTCGGCGAGCTGCGGCGGCGCAGCTTCGAGGCGGTGGTGCGGGCGCACGGCCTCGACGGGCGGGCGCGGACCGAGCCGAGCGACATGACGGAGGAGGGCGGCCACCGGGCCGCCGTACGGCTGCTCGCCGGGCCGGACCGGCCCACCGCCGTGTTCGCCGTGAACGACATCGCCTGCGTCGGCGTCCTGTCGGCGGCGGAGGAACTCGGCCTGCGCGTGCCGCACGACCTCTCCGTGGCCGGGTACGACGACACCAGCATCTCCCGGCTGCGGCACCTCTGGCTGACGACCGTCGACCACGCCGGTCACGAGGTCGGCCGGCGCGCGGCCCGCTGCCTCCTGGACCGCCTCCGGACCCCCGGGAACCCGGGCGCGCTGCACCTCGTGGCCCCGTCCCTGGAGATCCGCGGCACCACCGCCGCGCCGCGCGGCTGACCGGCCATGACCAGCGCGATGCGGCCGCATTTCGGCGAACAAAATTGTTGACAATCTTGTTCGGCTAGTTTTACGTTCGACAGGCACTCACTCAGGGAGGGCACATGCCGAAAGAAGCCGGTCCGAGCACCGGGGAGCAGGCGAAGCAGCTTGCGCTCGGACAGCTGCGGGAGGCGATCCTGCGCGGCGAGATGGCACCGGCCCAGCGGCTGGTGGAGAACGAGCTCGCCGAGCAGTTCGGTGTGACACGGGCCAGCATCCGGGCCGCGCTGATCGACCTGGAGTCGCAGGGGCTGGTCGAGCGCATCCGCAACCGGGGGTCCCGGGTGCGGGTGGTGACCGTGGAGGAAGCGGTCGCCATCACCGAGTGCCGGCTGGTGCTGGAGGGGCTCTGCGCGGCCAAGGCGGCCGTCGCCGTCACCGACGAGCAGCTCGACGAGTTGCGCGACCTCGGCGGCGCGATGCGCAAGGCCGTGGCCGACGGCGAACCGCTGACCTACTCGGACCTCAACCACCGGCTGCACACCAGGATCCGGGAGGTCTCCGGCCAGCTGACGGCGCAGGAGCTGCTGGAGCGGCTCAACGGCCAGCTGGTCCGCCACCGCTTCCAGCTGGCACTGCGCCCGGGGCGGCCCCAGCAGTCCCTGAGCGAGCACCTGGCGATGATCGAGGCGATCGAGGCCAGGGACCCGCAGGCGGCCGAGGCGGCCGTCCGCGCCCACCTCACCAGCGTGATCGAGGCGCTGCGCGACTGACCCGAGGAAGAAGAACCGTGTACCCGTACCCGCAGACCGTCGAGGAGCAGGCATGAGCGGCGTCATCGTCACCGACCCGCCGAAGGCGGAGGCCAAGCACGTCGAGGCCCTCTCCGGGTACGGCGTCGCCACCGTCTCCGAGGCGATGGGCCGAGCCGGCCTGCTCGGCACCCATCTGCGCCCGATCCAGCAGGACACCCGGATCGCCGGCACCGCGGTCACCGTGCTGTCCTGGCCGGGCGACAACCTGATGATCCACGCCGCCGTCGAGCAGTGCGGCGAGGGCGACATCCTGGTCGTCACCACCACCTCGCCGTCCACCGACGGCCTGTTCGGAGAGTTGTTCGCCACCGCGCTGAAGCAGCGCGGGGTGCGCGGCCTGGTCATCGACACGGGTGTCCGGGACACCTCCGAACTGCGCGAGATGGGCTTTCCGGTCTGGTCCGCGGCGGTCTCCGCACAGGGCACGGTCAAGGCCACCGGCGGCAGCGTCAACGTGCCCATCGTCATCGGCAACCAGGTGATCCACCCCGGTGACGTCATCGTCGCCGACGACGACGGCGTCGTGGTCGTGCCCCGGCTGCGCGCCGGGCAGGTCGCCGAGGCGTCCGAGGCCCGGGAGGACAAGGAGGCCGCCACCCGCGCCGCCTTCCGGGAGGGCCAGCTCGGCCTGGACCGCTACGGCCTGCGCGAGAAGCTGGTCCAGCTCGGCGTGAGCTATCGGCCGTACGAGGAGTACGCGCGCGGCGGGGACGGCTCGTGAGCGCACCCGAGGAGGTCCGCTGCACGCTGATGCGCGGCGGCACCTCCAAGGGCGCGTACTTCCTGGCGGAGGACCTCCCCTCGGACGCCGTCGCCCGGGACGACCTGCTGCTGCGCGTCATGGGCAGCCCCGACCCGCGCCAGATCGACGGCCTGGGCGGCGCCCACCCGCTGACCAGCAAGGTCGCCGTGGTCTCCGCCTCGGACGACCCCGAGGCCGATGTCGACTACCTGTTCCTCCAGGTCAACGTGGACACCCCCGAGGTCTCCGACCGGCAGAACTGCGGCAACATCCTCGCCGGTGTGGGCCCGTTCGCCGTCGAGCGCGGACTGGTGGCCGCGGACGGCACGGAGACGTCCGTCCGTATCCGGATGCGCAACACGGGGGAACTGGCGGTCGCCACCTTCCCCACGCCGGGCGGACGCGTCGATTACACCGGGGACGCCGAGATCTCCGGTGTGCCGGGCACCGCCGCCGCGGTCGTCATCGAGTTCCCGCAGGGCAGCACCCCGCTGCTGCCCACCGGCAACGTCCGCGACACCGTCGCCGGCACCGAGGTGACCTGCGTCGACAACGGCATGCCCGTGGTGCTGATCCCGGCGGGCGCCCTGAAGGTCACCGGCTACGAGGACCCCGCGGAGCTGGAGGCGGACGCCGCCCTGGCCGACCGCCTGAAGGAGATCCGGCTGGAGGCAGGGCGGCTGATGGGCCTCGGTGACGTCTCGGGCACCACCGTGCCCAAGCTCAGCCTGCTCGCGCCGCCCCGCGACGGCGGCGCGGTCACCACCCGTACGTTCATCCCCGTCCGCTGCCACACCTCCATCGGCGTCCTGGGCGCCGCGAGCGTGGCCGCGGGGCTCCGTCTGCCCGGCGGGGCGGGGGAGGGGATCGCCGAACTGCCGGAGACCGGCGACCGCGTCCGCGTCGAACACCCGACCGGCTTCCTCGACGTCGAGACCGCGGTCGTGCCCGGTGCCGACGGCTCGCCCCCGGTGGTCCGCCGTACCGCCGTCGTGCGCACCGCGCGGAAGATCTTCGACGGCACCGTGTTCCCCCGGCCGGCCGCTACGGCCCCGGCCCCCGCACCACACCCTGGAGGCAACGATGACTCCGCCGCTCGGTGACATCGCCCATATCGGCCACACGCAGCTGTTCACGCCCGACCTCGACGCCAGCGTCGGCTTCTTCACCGACTACCTCGGGCTGACGGTCAACGGCCAGGACGGTGACACGGTCTACCTGCGCACCTTCGACGACTACGAGCACCACAGCCTGGTGCTCACCGCCCGCGCGACACCCGGCCTCGGCCGCCTCGCGCTGCGCGCCTCGGGCGAGGACGCCCTCCAGCGGCGGGTGAAGGCACTGGAGGAGGCCGGCCGCGGCGGGAAGTGGGTCGAGGACGAGCCCGGCCTCGGCAGGCTGTACGTCACCACCGACCCCGACGGCCACGAGCACGCCCTGTACTGGGAGAGCGAGTACTACGAGGCTCCCGACGAGCTGAGGCCCGCGCTGAAGAACCAGCCGCAGGCCAAGCCCGGCCGCGGGGTCGGCGTCCGCCGCCTGGACCACATCAACTTCCTCGCCTCCGACGTGCTCGCCAACGCCGAGTTCCAGGAACACCTCCTGGGCGCCCGGCCCACCGAGCAGATACGGCTCGACACCGGGAAGATCGCGGCCCGTTGGCTGACCTTCACCGACAAGTCGTACGACGTGGTGTACACCGAGGACTGGACCGGCTCCGAGGGGCGGCTGCACCACATCGCCTTCGCGACCGACACCCGCGAGGACATCCTGCGCGCCGCCGATCTCGCCATCGACAGCGGTGTGTTCATCGAGACCGGCCCGCACAAGCACGCGATCCAGCAGACGTTCTTCCTGTACGTCTACGAGCCGGGCGGCAACCGGATCGAGCTGTGCAACCCGCTCACCCGTCTGGTGCTGGCCCCCGACTGGCCGCTGATCACCTGGACCGAGGACGAGCGGAAGAAGGGGCAGGCCTGGGGTCTGAAGACCATCGAGTCCTTCCACACCCACGGGACTCCGCCGGTCGCCTGAGACCGGACGACCCGCCGAGGGGGGCGGTCCGCGCACGCGCGCGGGCCGCCCCCTGTTATGTCCCTGAGATTGTTGACAAAACTGTTGACGACAGCCTGAACGGTTGCTTAGGTTCAGCGCACTCCTTATTTGGTCGAGAGGAAAACAACGATGTCCTCCTCCCCCGCCCCGTCCTTCCGGGGCAGCAGACTGGCGCTGCTGGTCGTCGTCCTGTGCTGGGTCGCCGTGCTCTTCGACGGCCTCGACATGTTCATCTACGGCTCCGTGCTGCCCCACATGCTGGCGGAGAAGGCACTCGGCATCACCTCCGGCCAGGCGGGTGACCTGGGCAGTTACGCCACGTTCGGCATGCTCGTCGGCGCCCTGACCGCGGGTACGGTCGCGGACCGGATCGGCCGCAAGAAGCTGATGATCGCCTGCGTCACCCTCTTCTCCCTGGCCTCCGGGCTCTGCGCGACAGCCGGCAGCGTCGGCGTCTTCGGCCTCGGCCGGACCCTGGCCGGTGTCGGCCTCGGCGGGCTGCTGCCCACCGCCATCAGCATGGTCTCCGACTACGCCCCCCGCGGCCGGGCCGCCCTCACCATCGGCCTGCTGATGACCGCCCACCACGCGGGCGGCATCCTCTCCGCCTACGTGGCCCTGTGGATCGTCGAACCCCTCGGCTGGCGCGCCGCCTTCTGGGTCTGCGTGGTCCCGCTGCTCTTCGTCCCCGTGCTGGTCAAGTGGCTGCCCGAGTCCCTGAGCTTCCTCGTCGCCCAGGGCCGCCGCGACGAGGCCGGCGCCCTCGCCGCCCGCTTCGGCGTCGAGCCGCCCGCCGCCCCCGCGGCCCGCCCCGCCACCGCCCGCTGGGGCAACCTCGCCGCCCTCTTCCAGGGCCGCGAGTGGGTCCAGACGCTGCTGTACTGGCTGGCCTCCTTCGGCGGCCTGCTCCTCGTCTACGGCGTCGCCACCTGGCTGCCCACCCTGATGCGCGGCGAGGGCTACGAACTGGGCTCCGCGCTGACCTTCGTGGTCCTGTTCAACCTCGGCGGCATCGTCGGCATGCTGGTCGCCGGCCGCGCCTCCGACCGGTTCGGAGCCCCGCGCATCTCCGCGGTCTGGTTCGCGCTGACCGCCGCCGGTGTCTTCCTGCTCAGCGTCCACATGCCGCTCGCGCTGACCTTCCTGGTCGTCTTCCTCACCGGCGTCTTCCTCAACAGCGCCCAGACGATGATCTACGCGACGGTCTCCATCGGCTCCGCCCCCGACCACCGCGCCACGGCCGTCGGCTGGACCTCCGGCATGGGCCGCTTCGGCGCGGTCTTCGGCCCCTGGCTCGGCGGCCAGCTGCTCGCCGCGGACAAGGGCGACTGGGGCTTCACCGCCTTCGCGCTCGCCGGAGTGTCGTCCATGGTCTTCATCGGCATCGCGGCGGCCCGCACCGGCAGGCGCACGACGACGGACACCGCCGACCGGAAACTGGTGGGCGCCCACTGAGCGCTCCGACCCCGACCGGGACGCCGGCCACCGCGCGGACGCGGGGCCGGCGTGGTCAGGGTGTCGTCAGGCCCCGCTCCGCCAGGACGCTCCGGCACTCCTCGGGCAGTGCGCGGACCGTGAATTCGGTGACCTGTGAGCCCCCGTCGTACGCGAAGGCCGAGGCGGACGGCGGGACCGGTGACGCCGGGGAGGCGGCGGGTGCCGCCGTCGCGGCCGACTGGGCGCGCTCCTCGGCGAAGGCGTCGGCGATGTCCTCGCAGTCGACGTGCGGCCCCGACGGCGACGCCGTCGGCCCCTCGGCCGGGAACTCCGGGCCGTCCGCGTACGGATCGCCGCTCAGCACGGCGGTGGTCGCGAGCCCGGCCAGACACAGGGCCGCCCAGACGGCGGCGATCCGCCGGCGGGGGCTCACCGGCCGGGCCGGGGGACGGTGATCGGCATGGTTCCCTCTCGTGGCCGGGGGACGGCAGCGTACGGCATCGCCCCGGCCCGCACGCGCGCGGACCGGGGCGACGGCGAGGACGAGCCGCGGCTCAGTCCGACGTGTCTCCGTGCCCCCGGCGCGACAGCCACGCCGCCGCGAGCGCGCCCGAGATGTTGTGCCACACCGAGAAGACCGCCGCCGGCAGCGCGGCCAGGGGGCTGAAGTGGGCGGTGGCCAGGGACGCCGCGAGGCCCGAGTTCTGCATGCCCACCTCGAAGGCCATCGCGCGGCTGCCGCCCTCGCCGAGCCGGCCGAGGCGGCCCGCGCCGTAGCCGAGCGCGAGGCCCAGACCGTTGTGGAGGACGACGGCGACGAACACCAGCAGCGCGGCCGACTTGATGGCGGCGGCGCTGCCCGCCACCACCACCGTCACGATCACGGCGATGGTCAGCGCGGACAGCCACGGCAGCACCGGCAGCGCCCGCTGCACCCACCGGCCCGCCACGAGCCGCACGACGAGACCCGCGACGACCGGCAGCAGCACCGTCTTCAGGATGTCGGTGACCATCGAACCGGCGTCCACCGGCAGGTACTCACCGGCCAGCAGCAGCGTCAGCGGCGGCGTGATCAGCGGGGCCAGGACCGTGGAGACGGTGGCCACGGAGACGGACAGGGCGACGTCGCCGCGCGCCAGGTAGGTCACCACGTTGGAGGCCGTACCGCTCGGGGCGCAGCCGACGAGGATCACACCGGCGGCGAGCTGCGGGGAGAGGTGCAGGAGGTGGGCGATGGCCCAGCCGAGCCCCGGCATGATGACGTAGTGCGCGACCAGACCGAGCGCCACCGCCCACGGCCGCTTGGCGACCCCGCGGAAGTCCTCGGGGGTCATGGTGACGCCCATGCAGAACATCACGACACCGAGCAGGTAGGGCACGCCCTCGCTCCAGCCGTCGAAGCCGCCCGGCAGGAGCAGCCCGAGGGCGCCGGCGGCGAGGACGAGGACGGGGAAGACGGTGACGGCGCGCCGGGCGGAACGGTCACCGGTGGCCCGGTCGGCGGTCGGTTCTGGCTGTGCGGGTCGTTCTGTTCTCACTGTGCGAGACAACGCCTGGTCAGGGGGTGGACGCAAGCGTGTCTCGGCATGTGATCCGTCACAGGGACGGCGGTCTCCCGGCCCTCGTCTCAGTCCTTGCCCATCTGATCCTCGGCCGACAGGTGCTCCACCGTCACACCCGTCTCCGTGAACGTCCGGGTGACGTGTCCCGACGAGTACACCCACAGGATGCGCAGGGGAGTGGTGCCCACGTTGCGGAACAGGTGGGGCACGGGGGAAGGGATGTACGTGGTGTCGTACCGCTCCAGCTTCGTCACCTCGCCGTCCACCCACACCTCCGCCTCTCCGTCGAGGACGGTCACGTGCTCGTCGCAGTTGTGTGAGTGCGTGGGCGCCCCGGAGCCGACCGGGTACACACTCATGCCGCTGGTGATGAGGTTCTCCCCGCCGGCCGACGGTGTGGTGATCAGGGGGGTCGTCACCACGGCACCGCCCCGGTCGAGCAGGGGGACGGACGCGGCCTTGACGATCGTGGTCATCGTGGGGGTTCCTCTCGGGTCAGGGTGTCGCGTCGACCGACGTTAGGTCGCGACGCCGCCCGCCGGTGCCCTCCCGCGTGCAGGTTTACGTTGCGCTCCGGGAGGGGTGTGCTTCTTCGGCCCGGCTGTACCGTCACTCGTCACCGCAGGGCGTTCGACCCATTGCGGCAACGCGCCGGAAAGAAAAGGCAGGTATCGGCCAGATGAGGCTCCCCGTACTCACCGAAGAGGACATGGACCAGCGGCAGCAGGAGCTGGCCGCGCGGATCGCCGGCCGTCGCGGCGCGGTCCGCGGCCCCTTCCGGGTCTGGCTGCACAGCCCGGAGATGTGCGAACGGGCCGAGTCCCTGGGCGCGTTCGCCCGCTTCGACTGCAGCCTGCCCGAGCACCTGCGTGAACTCACCCTGCTGATGGCGGCCCGCAACTGGGACGCCCAGTACTCCTGGAACGCCCACGTCCACCAGGCGATCGAGGCCGGTATTCCCGAGGAGGCCGTCAAGGCCGTCGCGGAGAAGCGCGAGGCCCACTTCGACAACGAGGCCGACCAGGCGTTCTACCGGTTCTGCCGGGAGATCCTGGAGGACCACTTCGTCTCCGACGACACCTTCGCCGCCGCCCAGCGCCACTTCGGCAACAAGGGTCTGGTCGACACCATCGGCGCCCTCGGCAACTTCACCATGCTCGGCATGTGTCTCAACACCTTCCAGGTGGACCTCCAGGCCGACAGGGAACCCCCGTTCCCGGACGTCCGCGGCTACGGCCGGGTCACCCCCGACGCCGACCGGTCCCGGCCGTGAGCCCCCGACACCGGCCGGCCGTGGCCCCGGGCTCCCTCAAGGACCCGGCGACGGAGCCGGGTACCGAGGTGACCCCGGCCCGGCCGCCCGTGGTGCGGGTACGGGACGTCACCAAGAGCTTCGGCGGGGCCGCCGCCCTCAAGGGTGTCGACCTCGACCTGTACGCCGGTGAGATCCACGCCCTGATGGGCATGAACGGCGCCGGGAAGTCCACCCTCGTCCAGGTGCTCAGCGGCGTCCACCAGCCCGACTCCGGCACCGTCGAGGTGGCCGGGGAACAGCACGCCTCCCTCACCGTGCGCAAGGCCCGCAGGCTGGGCATCTCCTGCGTACCGCAGCGCCGCGAACTCGCCATGGGCCTCACCGTCGCCGAGAACGTCCTCCTCGGGGACCTGCCCACCCGGGCCGGCGCCGTGCGCTGGAAGGCGGTCCGCGCCCGCGCCCACGAGGCGCTCACCGGCCTCGGCATCGACATCGACGTCGACCGGATCGCGGGCACCCTCACCGTCGCCGAGCAGACCATGGTCGAGGTCGCCCGGGAGGTACGCCGCGGCGGCCGGGTGCTGATCCTCGACGAGCCGACCGCCTGCCTCAGCGCCAAGGACGCCGGGCAGGTCCGCGCCCTGGTGCGGCGGCTGCGGGACGAGGGCGTCGCCGTCGTCTACATCTCCCACTACATCGACGAGGTCATGTCGGTCGCCGACCGGGTCACCGTGCTCCGCGACGGCGCCCTCGTCCGCAGCGCCCCGGCCGCCGAGCTGGACCACGCCGCGCTGGTCCGCGGCATGGTCGGCCGCGACGTCGTCTCCACCCGGCCCGCCCGCCCCGCGGCCGCGGACGACCACGGACTCGTCGTCCGCGGCCTCACCCACGGCCGTGCCATCCGCGACTTCACCGTCGAGGTGCGCAAGGGCGAGATCGTCGCCGTCCTCGGCCCGGCCGGTGACGCCCAGTCCCGCCTCTTCGACCTGCTCTCCGGACGGCAGCGGCCCGACGCCGGAGAGGTCCACGTCGACGGCCGCGCCGTGCCCTTCGGCCGGGTCCGCGCCTCCCTCGCCAGCGGCCTGCGCTGCGTCACCGGCGACCGCCGCTCCCTCGGCCTGGTCCAGTCCATGACCGTCGACGAGAACCTGATGCTGGCCGGCGACCGCTTCGCCCGCCGCCGGCTGCACCGCGCCGCACACCTCGCCCGCCGCGCCGCCCCCGTCCGCACCACCTACGGCGTCGTCGCCCTCAGCGGCAACCCGCCGGTCGGCTCCCTCTCCGGCGGCAACCAGCAGAAGGTGCTGCTCGGCAAGTGGCTGGAGACCGAGCCCGTCGCCTGCTTCCTGGAGGACCCCACCAACGGGGTGGACGTCGCCGCCATGGCCGACATCCACACCCTCCTCGACGGCCTCGCCGCCCGCGGTGTGGCCGTCCTGCTCGCCTCCTCCTCCGCCGAGGAGGTCATGCGCCTGGCCGACCGGGTCGTCGTCGTGAGCGCCGGACGCACCGTCGCCGAGCACCACATCGACGCCATCACCCGCGACGAACTCGTCGCGACCGCACTCGGAGGTCAATCGCAGTGAGCCTCAAGACCCCCTCCGCCTCCCCGGACGTCCACTCCGGTGGCCCGGCCGGACGCGGCGCGGCCTCCCGCCCCGGCGCCCGGAGGCTGCTGCACGTCCCGCACGGCGGGCTGATCCTCGTACTGCTCCTGGTGTGCGTGTTCACCGCCACACAGGCCGACGCGTTCACCTCCTCGCAGAACCTGCTCAACGTGTTGCGCCAGGTCAGTGTCAACGCCGTCATCGCCGCCGGCCTGACCCTGCTGATGACCTCCGGCGGCATGGACTTCTCCATGGGCTCCAACGCCGCCGTCACCCTGTGCGCCGGCGCGCAACTCCTCGACGGCGGCTGGTCCACCCCCGCCGTGGTGGTCGTCTGCCTCGCCCTCGCCACCCTGATCGGCCTCGTCAACGGCCTCGTCGTCACCTACACCCGGGTCGCGCCGTTCGTCGCCACCCTCGCCTCGGCGATGCTCCTCGACGGTGTCGCCCTGCTGGTCCTGGACGGCATGAGCGTCACCATCGGCGACAAGATGTCCGCCCTCGGCAACGACGAGGTGCTCGGTGTGCCCTACCTGACGGTCGTCGCCGTCCTGGTGCTGGCGCTCACCGGTGTCACCATGCGCTTCACCACCTTCGGCCGCGACGCCTTCGCCATGGGCGGCAACGAACACGTGGCCCGGCTCAGCGGCATCAACGTCAATGCCCGCAAACTCGCCCTGTACGCGCTCGCCGGGGTGCTCGCCGGACTCGCCGGGCTGATGCTGCTCTCCCGGCTCGGTGCCGCGGCGCCCAACACCGCCGGACTCCAGACCCAGCTCACCGCCGTCGCCGCGGTGGTCATCGGCGGCACCTCGCTCGCCGGCGGCCACGGCACCGTCGTCGGCACCGTCTTCGGTGTCGTCCTGCTGGGCTTCGTCGGCAACGCGCTCAACCTGCTCCAGGTCGACAGCAACTACCAACTCGTCGTCACCGGCGGCGTGCTGCTGATCGCCGCCGTCATCAACGAGTTCCAGCGCAAGTCCTCACCCGGGCACTAGGGCGCTTCCGACGGACCTCCGCGGCGCCCCGCCGCCCGGCACGCACCTTCTCTCCGACGACGCAGGAAAGGCCCCACCCACCATGAAGCCCACCCACCGGTCACGCCGCACCGTCGCGGTCTCGCTCGCCGGCGCCGCCGCCCTGGTGCTCGCCGGATGCGGTTCCGAGGACGACGGCGCGGGCGCCGCCGGCGGCTCCGTCACCCTCGGATTCGTCAACGGCTCCAACACCCACTTCCACTCCTGTCTGCTCAAGGCCGTCGAGCAGGAGGCCGAAACCCAGGACGCCGAGGTGTACTCGGCCAACTCCAAGCAGGACGCCGGGACCGAGCTGTCCAACATCGAGGACATGATCTCCCGGAACGTGGACGCCCTCATCGTCCAGACGGTCAACGTCGACGCCCTCGAAGGGGACATAGCCAAAGCGAAGAACGCGGGCATTCCCATCTACCTCACCTCCGTGGCCACCGACGACATGGCCGACGTCCTCGGCGCCGCGGTGGTCGACCTGAAGAAGGTCGGCGCCCTGGACGCCGGGTGGATCGAGAAGGACGCCGCGGGGAAGGCCGCGTCGGTGGGCATCGTGGCCGGTGCCCCCGGTGCCGCCTCCGACCTGCTGGTGGGCGGCTTCAAGGACGCCCTGCCGAAGAACGTGAAGGTCGTCGCCGAGCAGCCCGGCATGTTCAACCCGGCGAAGGCGCAGGACGTCGCCGAGAACATGATCCAGGCCCACTCCGACCTGGACTACGCGTTCGTCGCCAACGAGGAGATGGCCTTCGCGGTGCGCAAGGCGTTCGACGCCGCCGGCGCGAAGGACGTCAAGATCGTGTCCGTCAACGGCACCGAGGACGGCATCGCCGCCGTCGAGGACGGCCGCCTCTCCGCCACCGTCGCCAACTCGGCGATGACGATCGGACAGACCGCCGTGAAGAGCACCGTCGGACTGCTCGATGAGCGACAAGGTGTTGACAAGATCTCCGACATTCCTCTTGTCTTGGTCACGAAGGACAACGTGAGCGAGGCTCCGCAGTACTGCCCGAAGTAGGCCCCCACCGGGAACCGGCGCCCCTCTCATCCGTATTCGAGTCTCATCCGTATTCGAGCCGTTTCTGAGCCGCGCACGTCCCGCCGTACGTCCGGCCTGCCCCCGTGGAGCCACCACCGGGGGCGGGCCGGCGCCCGCGACGGGCCTTTGCACCCCGCACCGCGACGCCGGCGGGCGGGGTGCGCCTTCGGAGGAAAACATGGACCGTCTGCTCCTCATGCACAGCTTCGTGACCGTCGCCCAGGTCGGCAGTTTCAGCGGGGCCGCCAAGAAACTCGGATCGTCGGGTTCCCTGGTCTCCCGCCACGTGGCCGAACTGGAACGCCAGGTGGGGGTCCGGCTGGTGAACCGCACCGCCCGCTCGGTCAGCCTGACCGAACCGGGCCAGCGCTACGCGGAGTTCGCCGCCCGCATCCTGGACGAGATCGAGGCCGAGGACGCGGGCATCGCCCGGCTCCACGACCGCGCCGAAGGCACCCTCAGCGTCATCTGCCCCAAGTGGATCGGCAGTCTGGACCTCGGCGACGCCATCGCCGCCTTCTCCGCCGCCCACCCCAAGATCCACATACGGTTCGAGCTGGGCGGGATGTCGGACCGTACGTACGACTTCCTGGACAGCGGCTTCGACGTCGCCTTCCACACCCGGGACCTGCGCGACTCCAGCGTCCGGCTGAAGAAGATCTCCTCGCTGCCCTTCGTGCTGTGCGCGTCCGAGGCGTACATCGAGCGGCACGGGTCGCTCGCGCACCCCAACGACCTCGCCCACCACGACTGCCTCGTGCACGTCAACGACCCGGTCTGGCGGATCGGCCACGGCCATGCCAGCACCCTGCACAAGATCCGCAACATCGCCTTCTCGTCCAACTCCTACATCGCCCTGCAGAAGGCCGCCGTGCACGGCCGGGGCATCGCCCTGCTGCCCCAGCGCCCGGTCCACGACGACATCGCCGCCGGCGCCCTGCAAGTGCTGCTGCCCGAGCTGGCGGTGCCCGACCGACCGCTCTACGCGATCTACGGCCCCGGCCAGGACACCCCGCGCAAGGTCAGCGTCTTCCTGGACTTCCTGGCCGAGTGGTTCTCGCAGAACCCGATCCCCGCCATCGGGGCCGGCGGAGCTGTCGGGGCCGTCGGAACCGGGGACTGAGCCGCCGGCGCAAGAAAGGGTTGCGCACCCGGCGGCCCTCGGGCCATTGAGGCGCCCGCGCCCGCATACCTACGCTCACCAGGCGAGACGGAAACGAGGAAGCCATGGGAATCCAGCGCATCGAGTCGGTCACCTACAGCATCGACGATCTCGGCACCTGCGTCCGGTTCTTCGAGGACTTCGGGCTGTTCCTGGTGGAGCGCACCGACGAGCACGCCGTGTTCGAGACGCTCACCGGACAGACCCTCCACCTCGACACCGAACCCTCCGGGACGCTGCCGCCCCCGGTGGAGGACGGCCCCACCCTGCGGGAGGTCGTCTGGGGCGTCGACACCGAGGAGGAACTGGACCGCCTGGTGACCGCCGTCGCCCGCGACCACCCGGTGCGCGCGAGCGCCGACGGCGTCCACCGCACCACCGACCTCAGCGGCTTCGGCGTGGGACTCACCCTCGCCCGGCCCAAGGAGACGACCGTCGTACCCCGCCGCGCCAACACCTCCGGCAGCGTGCACCGCTGGAACGAGGCACTGACCCCGATCACCCGGGTCCACCCCCTGCGCATGTGCCACGTCGCGCTGAACATCGCCAAGGACGGCAAGGACGAGGCCGTCGCCTTCTACACCGGCCTCCTCGGCTTCCGCCCCACCGACGTCGTCGAACCCATGGGCGTCTTCATGCAGGCCCCCGGCGACGACGACCAGCACACCATGCTGCTCTGCCACCGCCCCGACCGCGTCTCCGTGAACCACGTCGCCTACGAGGTCCCCGGCTTCGACGACGTCGTCGAGGGCGGCAACCACATGATCGAACGGGGCTGGCGGGAGGCCCGCCGGCTCGGCCGCCACACTGTCGGCTCCAACGTCTTCCGGTTCCTGCACGCCCCCTGCGGCGGACGTGTCGAGTACGCCGCCGACATGGACCGGGTCGACGACACCTACGGCACCCGCGTGCACACCACCACCCCGCCCCACCACATCTGGGCCCTGCGCACCAACCGCGACCAGGACGCCCCCGCGTCCTGAACCCCTTCGAGAGGGCACCCACCCATGACCACCGACCACGGCTACCCCGCCGTCCGCATGTACGTCGCGGGCGCCTGGTGCCAGGGCGAGACCGGCCGCACCGCCCCGGTCGTCGACCCCGCCACCGAAGAGGTGATCGGCGACGTACCGCTGGCCACCCCCGCCGACCTGGACCGCGCCCTCGACGCCGCCGCCACCGGCTTCGAGGTGTGGCGCGCCACCCCCGTCGCCGAACGCACCCGCGTCCTGCACGCCGCCGCCGACCTGATCGCCGAGCGCGCCGACGCCATCGGCCGTATCGCCACCCTGGAGCAGGGCAAGCCGCTCGCCGAGTCCACCGGCGAGGCCCGCCGCACCGCCGACACCCTGCGCTGGCACGCCGACGACGCCCGCCGCGCCTACGGCCGCGTCATCCCCTCCGCACCCGGCACCGTACTGACGGTGCGCCGCGAACCCCTCGGCCCCGTCGCCGCGTTCACGCCCTGGAACTTCCCCGTCGGCGGACCCAACCGCAAAATCTCCTCGGCGCTCGCCGCGGGCTGCTCGATCGTCATCAAGGCGTCCGAGGAGACCCCGGCCACCGCCATGGAACTGGTCCGCTGCTACGCCGACGCGGGCCTCCCGCCCGGCGTCCTCAACCTGGTCTTCGGCGAGCCCGCCGAGGTCTCCGAGCACCTCATCTCCTCCCCGGTGACCCGCCTGGTCGCCTTCACCGGCTCCGTCCCCGTCGGCAAGCTCCTGGCCGGCCGGGCCGGGCAGGTCATGAAGCCCTCCCTGATGGAACTCGGCGGCCACGCCCCCGTCATCGTCTGCGCGGACGCCGACCCCGTGCGGGCGGCCCGCCGGGCGGCCGGAGCCAAGTGGGCCAACGCCGGGCAGGTCTGCACCTCGCCCAGCCGCTTCCTCGTCCACGAGTCGGTCGCCGAGGAGTTCACCGCCGCCTTCGTCGAGGCCGCCGAAGCGGTCACCGTCGGCAACGGACTCGACGCGGGCACCCGCATGGGCCCGCTCGCCAACGAACGCCGCGTCGAGGCCGTGCGGCGGCTGACCGCCGACGCCGTCGCACGCGGCGCCAAGATCCGTACCGGCGGCGAACGCCTCGACCGCCCCGGGTACTTCTTCGCCCCGACCGTCCTCACCGACGTACCCGAGGAGGCGGAGCTGATGAGCGAGGAACCCTTCGGGCCGCTCGCGCCGGTCGTTCCCTTCCGCGACCTCGACGAGGCACTCGCGATCGCCAACTCCCTGCCCTACGGACTGGCCGCCTACGGCTTCACCGACTCCGCCGCCACCGCCGAGAGGCTCGCCGACTCCCTCCAGGCCGGCATCCTCTCCCTCAACCACTGCGGCGGCTCCGTCCACGAGGCACCCTCCGGCGGTGTCAAGGACAGCGGCTACGGCCGCGAGGGCGGACCCGAGGCCCTGGACGCCTACCTGGTCACCAAGCGCGTCTCCCACCTGCTGGTGCCATGAGGTACGCGCGCGTCTCGGCCGGCGGCCGGGCGGTGTGGGGCCGGGTGGGGGAGCGGGACGTCGAACTGCTCTCCGGCTCACCCCTGGAACACACCGCCCCCGACGTCATCGGCACCGTCCCCCTGGCGCACGCGCGGTGGCTGCCACCCGTCGTCCCGCCCGTCTTCTACGCCGTCGGCATGAACTACCCCAGGCACATCGCCCACGCGGGAGCCGCCACCCCCGAACGCCCCGAGGCCGGATACCGCGCCAACAACGCCCTCACCGGCCACCGCACCCCGATCGTCAAGCCGCGCGCGGTCACCGGCCGCTTCGAGGCCGAACCCGAACTCGTCGCCGTCATCGGCCGCACCCTGCGCCACGCCACCCGCGACGAGGCGCGCGCCGCGGTCTTCGGCTGGACGATCGGCAACGACGTCAGCGCCCGCACCTGGCAGCACCAGGACCGCACCTTCTGGCGCAGCAAGAACAGCGACACCTTCAAACCCATGGGTCCGTGGATCGAGACCGACGTCGACGCCCTCGCCCAGACGACCACGCTCCGGGTCAACGGCGCCGAGCGGGCGTCCTTCCCGACCGGCGACATGGTCTTCGACCCCTTCGACCACATCGTCGCGATCACCGAGCACATCACCATGCACCCCGGTGACGTGCTCTGGATGGGCGCCGAGTCCGTCTGCCGGCTCGAACCCGGCGACACCGTCGAGATCGAGATCAGCGGCATCGGCACGCTCACCAACCCCGTACACCTGGAAGGGAACGAGTCATGAGCGCAGCACCCCGCTACATCCACCACGTCAACTTCCCCACCACCGACCCCGACCGCACCGCCGAGTGGTACGCCAAGGTCTTCGGCATGAAGCGGATCATGCCCAAGTCCAACACCCGCGTGGTGCTGATGACCCGCGGCACCTTCGACCTGCACTTCACCCCGGTCGAGGAGATGGAGCGCATGGCGCCCTACCACTTCGCCGTCGAGGTCGACGACTGGGACGAGTTCCTCGCCCATCTCAAGGAACTGGGCATCCGGCACACCCGGCCCGTCCAGCGCCCCGAGAACCAGTCGAAGTTCTGCTACATCCACGACCCCGACCACACCATGATCGAGCTCGTGTACCACGCCAAGCGCCCCAACTGACCGCAGCCGCACAGGAGTACCCACTCATGCCCTACGCCGACTCCGACGGCACCTCCCTCTACTACGAGCGCCACGGCAGCGGCCCGGCGATCCTCTTCGTGCACGGCAGCGGCGGCCACCACGCCGCCTGGTGGCAGCAGGTGGCCGCCCTGCGCGAGGAGTTCACCGTCGTCACCGTCGACCTCCGCGGCTTCGGCAGGTCCGACTCCTCCATGCCCGAGTTCGACGGCCAGGACTTCCCCGGCGACGTCGTGGCCGTCCTGGAGGCCGAGGACCTCACCGACGTCATGCTCGTCGGCCAGTCCATCGGCTCCGTCGCCGCCCTGCGCGCCGGACTGATGCGCCCCGACCGGGTCTCCTCCGTCGTCCTCGGCCACTCCCTCGGCGGCATCGACCACCCCGAACTGCGCGAACTGGCCGCCGCCGACCGCGCCGAGGCCGTGAAACTCCCGGTCATCGACCGGCTGCTCACCAAGGCGTTCCAGACCGGCCGGCCCGACCTCACCTTCCTGTTCCAGCAGATGGGCACCTTCAACGTGGCCCGTATGCAGGACCTGCGCAACCTCGACACCGACGGCCCGACCCTGGACGAGATCCGGGCGTCCGGCGTCGAGGTCGCCTTCCTCGCCGGCGAGAAGGACGCGGTGCTCGGCGTGCAGACCGTCACCCGCGCCCACGAACTGCTGCCCGGCTCCCACCTGGAGATCGTCCCCGGCGCCCCGCACTCCATGTACTGGGAGACACCCGAGCCGTACAACGCCGCCGTCGCCCGGCTGCGCCGCACCCTCACCGCCCGTCCCGCTCCGGAGGAAGCCGTATGAGCACCATCAGCCTCGACGCAGCCGAGGAGATCATCGCCGCCGCGCACAAGCGCGCACAGGCCGTCGGCAAGGCGGTCAGCGTCGCCGTCGTCGACGCCGGCGGCTTCGTCGTCGCCATCCGCCGCCCCGACGGCGCCCGCCCGCTCACCCCCGACATCGCCCGCGCCAAGGCGTACACCGCCGCCGTGATGCAGCGCCCGGGGAGGATGCTGAAGAAGTGGCAGGAGAGCCAGCCCGTCTTCTTCTCCCAGCTCTCCCAGCTGCCCGGCGCCGCCATGCCCATCATGGCCGCCGACGGAAGCGTCACCATCAAGAAGGACGGTGAGGTCATCGGCGGCCTCGGCATCGCCGGCGGCACCGCCGACGAGGACCAGCACATCGCCGACGAGGTACTCGCCTCCCTCGGCTACGAACTGGAGTTCGCCGCCTGGGGCGTCGCGGGCACCCCCGCCGGGAAGGACCGCTGACCATGGCCGACACGTTCAACTACCGCATCGACCACCACGGCAGCCTGGTCCGGCCCCCCGACCTCGCCGCCACCGGCGTCGAACAGGCGGTCAAGGACGCGGTGGTCCTCCAGCGCTCCCTGCGCTCCACCGTCGTCACCGACGGCGACTACCCCCGCGAGGACTTCCGCGGCGCCGTCCTCGACGGCACCACGGGCTTCCGCCGCACCGGTGACACGGACCCCGACGGCCTGGTCCGCTGGGTCGCCGAGTCCCTCCCGAAGGCCGACGGCCCGCTCGTCGCCGACCGGGCGGCCACCCTCGCCGCTCTCACGGTGATCGCGCCGAAGGTGTCGCTGCCCTCCCCGGCGTACCTCGCCGCCACCACCTACGAGGCGGGCCTCGGCCCCTCCTCCGCCCGCGAACTCGGCGAGGCCCTCGCCGAGATCCTCCGCACGGAGATCGCCCAGCTGGTCTCGCGCGGCATCCGCCTGATCCAGCTGAACAACCCCCTCCTCCTCGACTGGCCCGAGAACGGCCCGCTCTCCTACGACGACGCCCTCGCCGTCGAGGCCGCGGCGGTCCGCCCGGACGAGCGCCCCGAGGGCGTCCGCATCGGCGTCTGCCCCGGCTGGACGGCCCCCGCCGACATCGACACGGCCCGCCTGGAACGCCTCTACGGCACCGTCCTCGCCGACCGCTGGGTGCTCCCGTTCCACCAGGGCACCGGCGCCGAACTCGACCTGGTCCGCGCGCTGCCCGAGGAACGCGACCTGTGCCTCGGCGTGGTCGACGCCGCCGTGCCGGAGCCGGAGGACATCGACACGGTGATGGCCCGGATCGACGCGGCGGCCGAACTCAAGGACATCGAGGACATGGCGGTGGCACCGTCCCGCGGCTTCGCGGACGTCGCCACCCGCCCGCTGCTCACCGCCGAGGACCAGCGCAGGAAGCTCGTCCTCGTCGAGACGATCGCCCGGTACTGCTGGGGCAACGAGTTCTAGACGGCGGCGGAAAGGGGCCGGGAAGCTCACGCTTCCCGGCCCCTCCCGCCGTTCCTCACAGCACCTCGGCGAACGTCACCGACCGGTCCGTCAGCAGCGGCCACACGGTCCGCACGACCCACTTCTCGAAGTGCGGGGCCGCCTTGTGCGCCTCGAACCCCGCGGCGTCCGCGTACCGCTCGTACAGCAGGAAGCCGCCGGGTTCGTCCGCCACCGCGTGCACGTCGTACGCGAGGTTCGCGGGCTCGGCGCGGGTCGCCTCCCGTGCCTGGAGCAGCGCCGCGCGGACGGTCTCCGCGTCCCCCGGCGCGCAGCGGTAGTGGGCGACGACTGCGTAGGCCATGGTCTGTCTCTCCTCGGTGTCTTCCCGGCTCCCGGACACACCGTCCGGCCGGGCGATTCCAGCACGGAACCGGCCCCGTGCGAGCTGCGCGCGGCGCAACCAATGCCTTCCGGCGCGGGGCTGGTGGGCGGTGCCCGCGATGGTGTGTTGTCACATCCGGCCCCCCGCAGGGCCGGCCCGCTGGGACCGCGGTCACCCGCGCCGCGGTCGACGAAGGAAGTGATCTGATGCGCGACCTGGAAACGCTCCTGGGCGGAGAGTGGGTGACGACCGGCGAGTGGATCGACGTCCACGACCCGGCCGACGTCCGCACCCCCGTGGCCCGCGTCCCGGCCCTCACCGCCGAGGACGTCACCCGGGCCTACGACCACGCCGAGCGGGGTTTCGCCCTCTGGAAGCGCACCAGCCCGTTCGAGCGGGCCCGCGTCCTGACCGACGCCGCCCGGCTGCTCCGCGAACGCCTCGACACCATCGCCGCCGACGTCACCGCCGAGAACGGCAAGACGCTCACCGAGGCCCGCGGCGAGGCCGGCAAGGCCGCCGACTTCCTCGACTACTACGCCTCCCTCGCCCGCCAGGGCTACGGCACCCTCCTGCACGACGCCCGCCCGGACACCCGTACCCACACCCAGCGCGAACCCATCGGCGTCATCCTGGTCATCAGCCCCTGGAACGACCCGCTGATCACCCCGGCCCGCAAGCTCGCCCCGCTGCTCGCCACCGGCAACGCCGCCGTGTTCAAGCCCGCCACCGACACCCCGCTGGCCGGACTGCACTTCGCCCGCGCCCTGCACGACGCGGGCCTGCCCGCCGGTGTGCTCAACGTGGTCACCGGCCGCACCCGGGAGATCGAGGCGGCGCTCCTCGACGACCCGCGGATCACCGGCATCACCTTCACCGGCTCCAACGAGGTCGGCGACACCGTCCGCCGCCGCATCGCCGCCCGCAACGTCCGCTTCCAGGGCGAACTCGGCGGCAAGAACGCCTCCGTCGTCCTGCGCGACGCCGACCTGCCCGCCGCCGCCCGCACCGTCGTCGCCGCCGCCTTCGGCCAGGCCGGGCAGCGCTGCACCGCCACCAGCCGGGTGATCGTCGAGGAGCCGGTGCGCGAGAAGTTCACACGGCTGCTGGTCACCGAGGTCGAGAAGCTGGTCGTCGGCCCCGGCGGCGACCCCGCCACCACCCTCGGCCCGCTCGCCGGACCCCGGCAGCGCGACGGCGTCCTCGCCGACCTGGACCGGGCGGTGAAGGAGGGCGCGAGGGTTCTCACCGGCGGCGCCGCCGACACCGCCGGCGACCGCGCCCACGGCTGCTGGGTCCGGCCCACCGTGCTCGGCGACGTCACCCCCGACATGGCCGTCTGGCGCGACGAGGTGTTCGGCCCCGTCCTCGCCGTCCGCGCCGTCCCCGGCTTCGAGGAGGCCGTCGCCGCGGTCAACGACTCCGTCTACGGGCTGGCCGCCGCCGTCTTCACCCGCGACATCGGCGCCGCCTACCGCTTCGCCGACGAGGCCGAGTGCGGCCAGGTCGCCGTCAACCACCCCACCCCCGGCTGGGACGTGCACCTCCCCTTCGGCGGCTTCCACGCCTCCGGAACCGGCTACAAGGAGCAGGGCGACGAGGTCCTGCGCTTCTCCACCCGGGTCAAGACCGTCGCCGTCCACTTCGGCGCATGAGCCGCGTGAGCGGTGAGAAGGAGGTCGGACGTGGCTGACGAGACGGTCGGCATCGTCGGCGCCGGCATCGTGGGCCTGGCCCTCGGACGTGAGATCGCGCTCCGCCGCCCCGGCACCCGTGTCGTGGTCTTCGAGAAGGAGCGGCAGGTCGCGCTCCACCAGACCGGCCACAACTCCGGTGTCGTCCACGCCGGCATCTACTACGCCCCGGGCAGCCTCAAGGCGGCGCTGACCGTACGGGGGGTGGCCCTGCTCCGCGAGTACTGCCAGGACCGCGGCGTGCCCTACCGGGAGACCGGCAAGCTGGTCATGGCCGTCCGCCGGGACGAACTGGGCCGCATGGCGGACCTCTACGAGCGGGCCAGGAACAACCACGTACCCGACCTGCGCCAGGTGTCCCGGGAGGAGATCAGGGAGCTGGAACCGCACGCCGGCGGCCTCGCCGCGCTGCACTCCCCGCGCACCGCCATCACCGACTACCCGGCGATCGCCCGGGAGTTCGCCAAGGACATCACCGGCTCCGGCGGCGAGGTGCGGCTCGGTTTCCCCGTCACCGGCGTCACCGAGGTGCCCGGAGCCGTCGAGGTGGCCTCCGGGCGGGAACGCGTCGCGGTCCACCGTCTCGTCCTCTGCGCCGGGCTCCAGTCCGACTCCGTCGCCCGGCTCGCCCGGGACCGGCGGGAACCCCGTATCGTCCCCTTCCGCGGCGAGTACATGCTGCTCAAGCCCGACCGCACCCACCTCGTACGCGGCCTGGTCTACCCGGTGCCCGACCCCCGCTACCCGTTCCTCGGCGTGCACTTCACCCCGCGCGTCGACGGCACGGTGGAGGTCGGCCCCAACGCCGTCCTGGCCCTGGCCCGGGAGGGCTACACCCTCGGGAGGATCTCCCCCCGGGACCTCCTCGGCCTCGCCGCCTACCCCGGCTCCTGGAGGATGGCGGCCCAGCACTGGCGCACCGGCGTCAAGGAGTACCGCTCCGCCCTGTCCAGGGCCGCCTTCATGCGGGACGCGGGACTCTACGTACCCGGTGTCGGCGCGGCCGACGTGGTCCGCGGCGGCGCCGGCGTCCGCGCGCAGGCACTGGACCGCGACGGCACCCTCGTCGACGACTTCCGCGTCCACCGCGCGGGCCGCGTCACCGCCGTGCGCAACGCGCCCTCACCCGCCGCCACCGCCTCCATGGCGATCGCCGAACACCTCGCGGACACCGTCTACGACGGCGCCTGACCCACCCTCGGCACGCCGTCTGTACTGCGCGCTTCCGTGCAACAACAGCTTGCGCCCCGGGCTCTCGGCAAGGCCCCCGCACCCGCCTAGCGTTCCTTCCGCACCACCGAATCCCAGCAGAGAGCGAGCCCCCGACATGTTCGTCGTCGACACCCAGATCCACATCTGGAAGGAAGAGACCCCGGACCGCCCCTGGGTCCCGGGCGCCCGCGAGCGCATCCGCCTCAACGGCCACCGCGAGGAGCCCTTCTCCTACGAGGAGGCCCTGGAGCTGATGGACGAGGCCGGCGTCAACCGGGCGCTGATCCTCCCGCCGTCCTGGGAGGGCAACCGCATCGACTACGCACTGGAGGCGTGCGAGGCGCACCCGGACCGCTTCGGCATCATGGCCCGCGTCCCGCAGGACAACGAGGCCGAGGGCACGGCCATGCTGAAGGACTTCGCGCAGAACCCGCACATCAAGGGCACCCGGCTCACCTTCCACCGCCCGCAGGACCGCAACTGGATGATCGACGGCACCAACGACTGGTACTGGCCGGTCGCCGAGGAACTGCGCGTCCCCACCATGGTCCACGCGCCGATCTGGAAGCGCGAACTCGGCGAGATCGCCGCCAAGCACCCCGAGCTGAAGATCATCATCGACCACATGGGCATCATGGCCCGCTGCGTCGACGACGCCATCGGCTACTGGGTGTCGGAGACCGCCGACCTCGCCGCCCACCCCAACATCTACGTGAAGGTCTCGGCGCTGCCCGGCTACTCCACGCAGCCCTTCCCCAACAACAACATCCAGAAGTACGTCCGCGAGATGGTCGACAGGATGGGGCCGCGGCGCTGCTTCTACGGCACCGACATCACCCGCCTCCTCGGCCACGGCATCACGTACACCGACACCATCGAGCAGTTCACCAAGCACTGGGACTTCACACCCGAGGAGCTTGAGTGGATCATGGGCCGCGGTATCTCCGAGGTCCTGAACTGGCCGTACGAGGGCTGAGGAACACGACCGAGATGACGGACACCCCCGAGAACAAGCCGGGCGCCGACGGCGGTGACGCCGTCGTCTCCGCCCTCGACGCCGTCGGCGCCGCGTACCTCTTCTGCTCGTCCGGGTCCGAGTGGGCCCCGGTGTGGGAGTCCCTGGCCCGCCGCCACCGCGACGGCGAGCCGGCACCCCAGTACCTGGACCTCACCCACGAGACGGTGGCGGTCGGCATGGCCACGGGCTACGGCCTGGTCGAACGCCGCCCCCAGGGGGTGCTCCTGCACGCCGCCCCCGGCCTGCTCCAGGGCTCCATGGCCGTGCACGGCGCCCTGCTGGCCGGCGTCCCCATGGTGGTCGCCTCCTCCGAGTCGACCACGTACGGCGACGGCCAGGGGCAGGACCCCGGCGGCCAGTGGTACCGCAACCTGTCGGTGGTCGGCGGTCCCCACCACGTGGCCCAGCCGTTCACCAAGTGGGCCAACGAGGCCGCCCACATCTCCACCCTGCCCACCATGATCACGCGGGCGGCGGAGCTGGCGTGGCGGGCCCCGGCGGGCCCCGCCTACCTCAACATCCCCCTGGAGATCCTCCTTGAGGAGTGGGACGGCCGCGAGGCGAAGCCCGTCGTGCCACCCGGCTCGACCCACTCCTCACCCGAGGAGGTCGACCCGGTCGCCCAGCTGATCCGCGAGGCGCACAACCCCGTAATCGTCACGGAGACGGCGGGCCGCGAGGCAGGCGGCTTCGAGTCCCTCCTCGCCTTCGCCGAGGCGTGGGACATCCCCGTCGTCGAACCGGACTCGGCGGTGTGCGCGAACTTCCCGCGCACCCACCCGCTCCACGCCGGCAGCGACATCGGCCCGTGGATGGACGAGGCCGACCTCATCCTCCTGGTCAACTGCCGGGCCCCGTTCTACCCGCCGAGCCGCAGGCCCGCCAAGGCCAGGATCGTCGTCATCGACCAGGTCCCGCAGCGCCCGCACATCGCCTACCAGGTGCTCTTCGCCGACGTGTACCTGGAGGGGAACGTCACCAACACCCTGCGCCAGCTCGCCAAGCGGGCCAAGGACCTCGACGGGGCGGCCGTCACCGCGCGGCGCGCCGCGCAGGAGGCACGGCACGCGGCCCAGGAGCGGGCGATCGCGGCGGCGGAGACGAAGGCCGCCACGGAGACGAAAGCAGCCGCGGAGAAGCGTCCCGAGGGCGTCGACCCGGTCCACGTGGCCGCCACCCTGCGCGGTCTGCTGGCCGACCGGGACGGCATCGTGGTCGACGAGACCATCACGCACAGCAGGACCGTCAAACGCCACCTGCTGACCGACGCCCCCGACTCCTACTTCTACGTGCAGGGCGGCCTCGGCCAGGGCATCGCGGTCGCGCTCGGCGTCAAACTCGCCGCGCGGGACCGTCCGGTGGTCCTCACCGTCGGCGACGGCGCCTTCACCTACAACCCGGTGATCCCGTCGTACGACGCGTCGGCGGCCTACGACCTGCCGGTGCTGATCGTGATCTTCAACAACCGTGTCTACAAGTCGATGAACCTCAACCACCGGCGCTTCTACCCCGACGGCGCGGCGGCCGGCACCGGCGAGTGGCTCGGCACCGACCTGCGCCGCCTGCCCCGGCTCGCGGCCTTCGCCGAGCCCTTCGGCCTGCACACCGAGACCGTCGACACCACCGACGCCCTCGCGCCCGCCCTGGAGCGCGCGCTGAAGGCCGTGGCGGAGGGCACCACCGCCGTCGTCGACGTTCTGGTCACCCGCTGACCCAGGAAATCCAGGAGACCCACGTCCCATGACCGACACCCCGACCCCGACCCCGACCCCGGCTCCGAAGCCGGGCAAGGTCCGCGTCCCCGCCGACGCCCTGCGCGCCTTCGCCGCCGCCCTCCTGGAGAAGGGGGGCCTGAGCCCCGAGCACGCCGCGACCACCGCCGACGTGTTCGTGTGGGCGGCACAGCGTGGCGTCGACTCCCACGGCACGGCCCGTGTCCCCGCCTACCTCGACCTGCTCGCCAAGGGCGTCGCCAACGCGAAGGCCGACCTCAGGGTCGAGTCGACCACCCCGGCCGCCGCCGTCATCGACGCCGACCGCGCCCCCGGCCCGGTCGCCCTGACCGCAGCCGCCGAGGAGGCCGTCGAACGGGCCCGCGCCTTCGGCATCGCCTCCGTGGGCGTACGCCGCACCGTGCACACCGGCGCCATCGGCTACTACGTCTCGAAGATCGCCGAACAGGGCCTGGTGGGCCTCGGGTTCGTCGCCGGAATGCCCAACATGGGCTACACCGGAGTGAAGGGAGCGGCCGTCGCGACCAGCCCCCTGGCCATCGCGGTCCCGGCCGCGGACCACGCCCCGCTCCTCCTCGACATGGCGACGGCGACCATCGCCCTGGGCAAGATCCGCCAGGCGAAGGTGAACGGCACCCCGCTCCCGGAGAACGCCGCCGCGACGGAGGACGGCACCCCCACCACCGACCCGGCGCTGGCGGTCATGCCCCTCCCGCTGGGCGGCGCAAAGGGCTCGGGCATGTCCCTCGCCTTCGAACTCCTCACCAGCGTCCTGGTCGGCGCGCCGATCTTCTCGTCCTTCCACTCGGACGACCCGGCCGGCCGCAAGCACCGCCAGAACGCCCTGCTGATCGCCGTCGACCCGACGGCCTTCGGCACCACGGCGGCGGAGTTCACCGCCGCCGTGGACACCACCCTCACCACCCTGAAGTCCCTCCCCGCCGCCGACGACGCCACCGGCGTGCACTACCCCGGCGAGCGCAGCGCCGCCGTCGCGGCGGAACGCGGCGAGCACGGCGTGCCGGTGGCCCCGAAGGTGTGGCGCGACCTGACGGAGGCCGCGGCCCGCTTCGGCGTCACACCGCCCGACGCCGTGTGACCCCACCCCCGAACGTCGCCGGCCGCACACCCCGGGGGACGGCCGACGACCCCCCACTCTCCCGATGCGGTAGGCTTGACCTGCACGTTCACCGGTCCCACCCGGTGACACGGCAACCGGGACGTGGCGCAGCTTGGTAGCGCACTTGACTGGGGGTCAAGGGGTCGCAGGTTCAAATCCTGTCGTCCCGACTGGAGACGGTCGCAGGTCAGAGGGCCCGTCGGAGCAATCCGACGGGCCCTCTGCCGTATGGCTTGGGGACCGTTTGGGGACCAGGGGGTCTAGCGGGCGCGGCGGGGACCGGCGGGGACGGTGGGCAGGGTCTTGGGGGCGCGGACCATGGTGAGGTGGACATCGAACACCGCCCCGACCGGCCCTCCCCCTACCTGCGGTCGCCGTAGAGGACGACACGTGCGGAGAGACGTATGAAGGGCGGCCACTGCGGCGGGCGGGCGGTGCGTCGGCGGCGCACGGTGGAGGGGTCGACGTTTAGCAGGTGAGTGAGCTGCTCGGTGCTGCTCCAGCCTCAGGTGATGCGTCAATGATGCGCGGGAATTCCCGTAATCTATCGCTCAATACGCCCTTGAGCTGGTGATTCGCGGGTCTGATTTCGCTCGTGCGTGAATTGAACGATTTCAATCGAAGTCATTGAAATGAATGAACGGACCGCGTCAGCGGGCCCGGTCGGGCAGTACCTGCACGGTGTCGCCGACCGCGCGCTCGCCCGCGCCGTCCGAGGGCCTGTTGACCAGAGCGCCGTCCACGGCCATGGCGGTCGACCCGCCCCCGTCGAGGTTGACGGCGTCGACGACGCCGAGCGAGCGCATGAAGGCGGCGGCTTCCTGGAGGGTAAAGCCCTCGCTGCCGCCGGACCGGCGCCCGTCGACCGTGGCCAGGACGATCCGGCCCCTGGCGTCGACGCCCGCCATGGTGCGGGGCTGGCGGGTGTTGGCCCAGGCATAGCCGTAGGACAGGTCGGCGGGGTCGACGACGCCCTCGGCCGCCGCGTCGATGGCGATCCGGCCGTCGCGTACGAGGGTGGGGGCGGCGCTGACGATGCTGTCGTCGCGGCTGAGCCGCACGCGCCGGCCGTCCGTGTCGCGGATGTCCTCGGACACGTCCATCCGCTGTCCGGCGCGGGCGTGGGCGGTCAGCCAGGCGTCGGCGGTACCGATGCCCTGGAGCACCGCGGAGCCCGCGGGGACCGTGCCGCCGCGCTCGCCCACCGACACCACCCGCCCGGTCCCGTCCAGTACGGCCTGCGAGCCGGAGCCGGTGGGGAGCGCCGCGCCGAACCGGTCGGTGAACACCACCAGATCGTCCGCCGCGTGGCACGTGACGTCCTGCCAGGGCCGCGCGCTGGGCGCCGCTCCGGGCCGTCCGCAGTTGCGGATGACACCGGGCCTGCGGTTGATGCCCTGGGCCGCGTAGCGGGAGCGGCCCGCGCGTACGGTGACGGTCGTCGTCAGATCCGCCACCCGTACGTGACGGCCGCCGTCCCGCATGATCAGCGCTGCCCGCGATCCGGCGGCCATCGACTGCAGTTCACCGTCGTAGGCGCCGATGCCCGCCTGCGTGCCCTGGTAGCCGTCGGCGTCGGAGGTGACGAAGAACCCGGCGTTGACGCCGACCAGCGAGCCGAGTCCCGCGGCGACCGACGACGTGGTCTCCCGGTCGGTGACGTCACCGCCGTGCGTGCCCTCGACGGTGCCCTCGAAGGTGCGCGGGTCGATGACCGCGACGTTCAGGTTCTGCCGGTCGGCGGGCTGCTGCGCGTCGTAGCCCGTCCAGTCGACGGCCGGGTGGAAGCCCGCGGCCGTCACCGCCTCGGCGGTGCTCCGGGCCTCCGCCTGCGTCGCGTACGAACCGATCCTGACCCGCACGCCCATGACACCCCGCGGGGTGTCGGCGTAACCGGGCCAGCGCACCGTCTCCGCGCGCGGCTCGAAGCCACTGGCGCGCAGCTCCTCCCGGGTGGTGCCGGCCCAGGACCGTGACCCCACCGCCGCCCACGTCGCCGCGCCGCTGAGACGCCCGGTGGCCGGGGCCTGGACGGTGACCGTCCAGACCGGTTCGGCGGCGGGGTCGACGAGCGAGGCGCTGAGCACCCGTACGCCCGGTGCGACCGTCCGGCTCTCCCACGTGGAGAAGTCGACGGCGTGGGTGGCGGAGGTGCGGCCGGGCGCGGACGCCTGCGCCGTCTGCGCGGTCCCGCCCGTGGTGACCACGGTGAGCGCGGCCGCGGCGCTCAGGAGAACGCGTGTCCGCCCGGTGCGCCTGATGTGTCTGTGCGTCATGGGGCACATCCCAACTCGCATGCGGAGCGGTGCGCGTGCGGGGGAGCGACGGGGCACGGAACAGTGGGCGAACAGGCGCCCTTGTCCAGCCCCGCACCTGGACACTTCCGTCACCGCCGGTCGCTGCCGGACGCCGCCGACGGCCCGTTGTCCGACCCGAGAAGCCGGACGGACCGCCGACTCGTCCCCCTCGACGGCCGATCGAGCGGCGTGTCCGTCCGGCGAGCGGGCAACCGGATCGGCAGGAAACCGAATCCGTCGGAGAACGCCCCAGGAGTCCGTCATGGTCATCGCCGTCGTCATCGCCGCCTGTGTCGCCCTGGCCGTCCTGGCCTTCCTGCTGCCGCGACTGTCCCGGCACCCTCAGAACGGCGCCCAGCGCGGTCTGGGAGCCGGTTCCAGGGCCGGGTCCAAGGCGCCCGGACCGCTGGGCCGGCTGCTGAGCAAGCCCTTCAGCTCCAGCTCGCGCGCGGTCGGCCGCAGCGGTTCCGCCGGCCGGCGGGCGCGTGGCCGCCTCCCGTTCTGACCGGCGTCCGCACCGTCACGGTGCCCCGGGCCCGGTCCAGGACCGACGCCCGGGGCACTCGGCCCTAGAACAGACCGAGCTTCTGCTCCGAGTAGCTCACGAGGAGGTTCTTGGTCTGCTGGTAGTGGTCCAGCATCATCGCGTGGTTCTCCCGGCCGATGCCGCTGTTCTTGTAGCCGCCGAACGCCGCGCCGGCCGGGTACGCGTGGTAGCAGTTGGTCCACACGCGGCCGGCCTTGATCTCGCGGCCGAGGCGGTAGGCGAGGTTGCCGTTGCGGGTCCACACGCCCGCGCCGAGGCCGTACGGTGTGTCGTTGGCGAGTTTCACGGCCTCCTCCGGAGAGTCGAACGTCGCGACCGACACGACCGGGCCGAAGATCTCCTCCTGGAAGACCCGCATGTCGTTGGTGCCCTTGAAGACGGTCGGCTCGATGTAGTAGCCGTCGTCGAGGCCGTCCACGGGGCGGCGCGTGCCGCCGGTGAGGAGTTCGGCCCCCTCCTTCTTGCCGATCTCGATGTAGGACAGGATCTTCTCGAACTGGTCGTCGCTCGCCTGGGCGCCGATCATCGTCTCCGGGTCGAGCGGGTCACCGCCCTTGATCGCCCGGGTGCGCTCCAGGGCGCGGGACATGAACTCGTCGTAGATCGAGGACGCGACGAGCGCCCGGGACGGGCAGGTGCACACCTCGCCCTGGTTGACCGCGAACATCACGAAACCCTCGACGGCCTTGTCGAGGTAGGCGTCGTCGGCGTCCAGGACGTCCGGCAGGAAGATGTTCGGGCTCTTGCCGCCCAGTTCGAGGGTGACCGGGGTGATGTTCCGGGACGCGTACTCCATGATCAGCCGGCCGGTGGTGGTCTCACCGGTGAACGCGATCTTCGCGATGCGCGGACTGGACGCCAGCGGCTTGCCCGCCTCGACACCGAAGCCGTTGACCACGTTGAGCACGCCCGGCGGCAGCAGGTCGGCGATCAGCTCGACCACCTTCAGGAGGCTCGCCGGGGTCTGCTCGGCCGGCTTGAGGACGACGCAGTTGCCCGCCGCGAGGGCCGGCGCGAGCTTCCACGCGGCCATCAGGACCGGGAAGTTCCACGGAATGATCTGGCCGACCACACCGAGCGGCTCGCGGAAGTGGTACGCGACGGTGTCCCCGTCGATCTCCCCGACCGAGCCCTCCTGCGCGCGCACCACGCCCGCGAAGTAGCGGAAGTGGTCGACGGCGAGGGGGATGTCGACGCCCAGGGTCTCCCGGACCGGCTTGCCGTTCTCCCAGGTCTCGGCGACCGCGATCCGCTCCAGGTTCTCCTCGACGCGGTCGGCGATCCGGTTGAGGAGGCCCGCCCGCTCGGCCACGGAGGTGCGGCCCCAGCGGTCGGCCGCGGCGTGCGCGGCGTCCAGCGCGAGGTCGATGTCGGCGGCGGAGGAACGGGCGACCTCGCAGAAGACCTTGCCGTCGACCGGCGAGGGGTTGTCGAAGTAGCGCCCCTCCACCGGGGCGACCCAGTCCCCGCCGATGAAGTTGTCGTAGCGGCGGGCGAACTCGACGATGCTGCCCTCTGTCCCGGGGTGCGCGTACGCCATGGCGGCTCTCCTCGAAAGTGCGGCTCGATGGTGCGGCTCGATGGTGCGACTCGATGGTGCGGCTCGATGGTGCGGGCGGGCGCGGGGGCCGGGGCCGTCGCGCCACCGTCCACTGTGGGCCGCCGGGGTTGGCGCAAGGTTGGCGTCGTCGCCGCGGCGCCGGGCGGTCAGTCCCGCAGGGCCGTGGTGAGCCGTCCGGCCGCGAGTGCCCGGCGCGGGTCGTCCCGGGGGAGCAGCGCCAGGGCGTGCCGGTGCACCTCGGTGTCGTAGGGGGCGTGTTCGCCGTAGCGCAGGGCGTGTTCGGGCCGGACGCCGGACAGCACCGCCTCGCGGACGGCCGCTTCCAGGTGGGTGCGCCACTCCTCGATGCCGGGCGCGGTGGAACGGGGGAGCAGCGGGCCGCCGTACAGCCCGAGGGCCCTCTCCGTGTCGCCGTCGGACAGGGCCCGCAGCACCTCGGCGGCGTCGCAGACGACGGGCACGGTCAGCGCGTAGCGGCGGGCGGCGATCCCGCCGCCGAGCGCCCGCCGCAGGTGGGAGACCTCGGCCTTGAGCGTGGAGGCGTTGACGGGCCGGGCGCCGTAGAGCGCCTCGCGCAGCCGTCCCGCCGGGAAACCGCCCGGTTCCAGGGCGAGCAGGGTGAGGATCTCCAGCTGGCGGGGGCGCAGGACGAGGGTGCGGCCGTCGAGCGCGGCGTGCTCCGTGCCGAGGCAGTTGACGTGGACCGGGCCCGCGCCCGGCGCCGGGAGCGGCAATTCCGCGCGGATGCGGGCCTCGACGGCCGACGCCAGCGAGCGCACCGTGGACATGGCCAGGGGGTTGCACCGGTCCCAGGTGGTGGACATGTCCAGTACGCCGAGGACGCGTCCGTCCGGGGCGCGCACGGGGGCGCAGTAGCAGACCCAGCCGTGCAGCGCCGACACCAGGTGTTCGGCCGAGAAGACGGAACACGGGCGGCCGGTGCGCAGCGCGAGGGAGAGGGCGTTGGTCCCCATGGCCCGCTCGTCCCAGCGTCCGCCGGGCGCGAAGTTGACGCGCTCCGCCCGGCGCCGCATGGTCCGGCCGCCGCACGTCCACAGGATGGTCCCGGACTCGTCGGTGACGGCCGTGACGAACCCGGCGTCCTCGGCGATGGCGCGCAGCTCGTCGCCGAGGTCCTGGACCGGGCGGCGCAGCGGTGACCGCCTCCAACGGCCGTCCACCGCACCGCCGTCGGTGACCGGTGCGCTGTCCCGTGCGGGGTCCACGCTGCCGAGGGAACGCGCCCAGGAGCGCACCACTTCACGCCGGAGCGTGAGAGATCCGGCGGGCGCCGGGACGCCGCCCGCTGCCGCCGGATCACCCACTCCCGCCGCGTCACCCGATGCCGCCGCGTCACCCACTCCCGCCGCGTCACCCGATGCCGACGAGTGACCCGATGCCGGCCAGTGACCCGATGCCGGCCAGCGACCCGCCGTCCCCGAGCGACCCGGTGCCGGCGAGCCGCCCGGTGTCGGGGTCGCACCCGTCGCCGAAGTGTCGTCCCGCAGGGTGGTGACACTTTCCCCGGAAGTATCGTCCGCCAGCGCGATGACACTTCCACCCGAACTGTCATCCGGCGGCACGATGACACTTCCCGCCGAAGTGTCATCCGGTTTCGCCGACGTGTCCTCCGGCGTCGCCGCGCCGCTCCGCACGGACCCGGCGTCGTTCAGCCGCGGCACCAGCCGCGACCACTCGCTCTCCAGCCCGGCCCTGAGCCGCCGGAGGTCACCTCGTTGTGACATTCCCTCGCCCTCACCCTGTCCCGCCAGTAACTTAGGTTAGCCTTACTTCACCTGATCGGAGCGGCGGCCCTGAGCCGCCCCTCCGGCATGTCCGTACCCACCCGCCCGGAAGGGGAAGAACCAGCATGCTGGTCGCACGCCGACTGCGTACACCGCTCGTCATCGGTCTGTGCGGGGCCGCGGTCGCGTTCGACGGCTACGACCTCGGGGTGTACGGCACCACCGTCTCCGCGCTCATGGACGAGTGGGGGATCGGCCCGGCCGAGGCCGGAAGACTCGCCTCCAGCGCGCTCGTCGGCATGCTGCTGGGCTCGCTGCTCGCCGGTTCGCTCGCCGGCCGGCTCGGCCGCCGCCGTACCCTGATCGGCGGACTCACCGCCTTCTCCCTGCTCACCGCCGCCTGCGCCGCCGCCCAGGACCCCGGCACCTTCATGGCGCTGCGTTTCCTCACCGGCCTCGGACTGGGCGCCGTCCTGCCCGCCGCGACCGCGCTGACCATCGAGTACGCCCCCGCGCGCCGGCGCAACCTCACCTACATGACGATGCAGTCCGGTTACGCCGTCGGCGGCATCCTCGCCGCGGCGCTCGCCATCCGGCTGGTGGAGGACACGGGCTGGCGCGTGATGTACCTCATCGGCGCCGCCCCGCTCGTCCTCGTCGTGCCGCTCGCCCTGCGCTACCTCCCCGAGTCCGTCGAACACCTGGTGGCCCGCGGCCGGCTCGACGAGGCCCGTGCCCTGGCCGCGCGGCTCGGCCGGCCCGTGCCCGCGGCCCCCGCGCCCGCGGCCCCCGAGCCCATCGGACACGCCGGTGCGAGGGCCCTGTTCACCGGCGGCCTGACCCGTCGCACCCTGCTCTTCTGGACCGCCGCGTTCGCCGCGCTGCTCCTGGTCTACGGGATGAACACCTGGCTCCCGGAGCTGATGCGCGAGGCCGGTTACCCGCTCGGCTCGGCCCTCTCCTTCCTGCTGGTGTTCAATCTCGGCTCGATCGCGGGCTCGCTGCCGGCCGGCCGGCTCGCCGACGCCGTCGGATCGAAGTACGTGGTCGTCGGCTCCTTCGTGCTGGGCGCGCTCTGCGTGGCCCTGCTGAGCGTGCGCGGGCCCGTCGCCCTGACCTACGTCCTCGTCGCCGTCAGCGGGTTCGGGGCGATCGGCACGATGAACCTGCTCAACGCCCATGTCACCCGCTCCTACCCGGCGGCCGTCCGCGCCACCGGCATCGGCTGGTCGCTCGGCGTCGGCCGGCTCGGCGGCATCCTCGGCCCGTCCATCGGCGGCCTGCTGCTCGGCTCGGACGCCGGCATCGGCTGGAGCTTCGCGCTCTTCGCGGTGGTCGCGGCGGTCGGCGCGGTGGCGGTGTTCTCGGCGCCCGCGCCGCCCCGCGGGCCGAGGTGAGGACCCGGGCACCTGGGCACCCCCGCCCGCTCCGGGTACTGTCGACGCCAGTCCCGTACGACGTGTGTCCGGTGCACGGCGGGTGCGAAGGGGGAGGGGCCGGCGTGGCGAAGGGGTTGCCGAGGGACCTGCCGAGGCTGCTCAGCAGCGCCGAACGGCTCCTGACCAGATGGCTCGCCGAGGTACTCGCGGCGCAGGGGTGCACGGTCGAGGAGTGGCGGGTGATGTCCCTGCTCGCGGACGGCCGCGGGCACACCATGTCCGACGTCGCCGAACACGCCCTGATGCCCGCGCCCAGCCTGAGCAAGCTCGTCGACCGCATGGTGTCGGCCAACCTGGTCCACCGCCGCAAGGACCCGGGGGACGGCCGCCGGATCCTCGCCTACCTCTCCCCGCGCGGCCGCGCCACCCACCAGCGCGTCGCCGCGCTGGTCGAGGAGGGGCAGGCCCAACTCCTCGACGGACAGGAGTGGACCGGCGAACTGGCCGCGTCACTGGCCCGGCTGGCGGACCACCTCGACCCGGACGGCGACGCTCAGAGCCGGGAGACGATCTCGAAGTCGAGCGCGTCCGCCCGCGCCAGGTAGAGCCGCTGCTCCAGATGGTTGCCGCGCAGCCGCAGAGCACCGCGCGGCCCCTCGTAGCGGACGCCGTCGGCCCGGCCGCCGGTAGCCACCGCCAGCGTCCCGTGGTGCGCGGCGAGCGCGGCCAGCAGCGACAGGCCCTCGAAGCACGACTCGCCGAGGCTGCCCGGCAGCGGTGCCTCGCCGCCGAACCGGCGGGCGTAGCGCAGCCCGAAGGACAGGTTCTCCGCCGTCGTCAGCGAGTCGAAGTAACCGGCCGTCGCCCAGAGCCCCTCGGTGGCCTCGGCACCGGTGGCGAAGAGCATGTTCTCGTCCATGTGCGTGCTCAGCCGCAGACAGCGCGCGTGCAGCCCCGCCCCGGCGAACGCCCGGTTGAACCGCACCGCGTCGTCACCGACCAGCAGCATCAGCACCGCGTCCGCGCCGCTCGCCTCCACCCGGCGCACCACCGGGCCGAACTCCTCGGTGTCCAGCGGCACGAACACCTCGTCGACCACCCGGCCGCGGCACCGCCGGGCGAGCCACCTCGCCCGCCGGGCGGTCACCCGCGGCCACACGTAGTCGTTGCCGACGACACACCACCGCCGTACCCCCTCGGCCGCCGCGAGCAGCCGCATCGCGGGCAGCAGCTGCTGCGGGTCGCGCTCACCGGTGAGGAACACCCCGGGGGTGTTCTCGCCGCCCTCGTACTGCGCGGTGTACACGTACGGCACCCGGTGGGCGATGCGCGGCGCCAGCGCGCGCCGCACCGCGGAGATGTGCCAGCCCACCACCGCGCCGACCGCGCCCAGCGCCACCAGCGTCTCCACGGTGTCCACCACCTGCCGCGGGGGAGCGCCGCCGTCGACGACGAAGAGCCGCACCTCGCGGCCGAGGATGCCGCCCGCCGCGTTGATCTCCTCGGCGGCCAGCCGGGCGGCGAGTTCGCACGCCGGGCCGAAGATGCCCGCGGGCCCCTGCAACGGGATGACCAGCGCCACCACGAGGGGGTCCGGGGAATCCAGGGTCCGCAGGGTCGATCCCGGGCGCATACGTCACCTCCGCGGGCGGATCCTAGGGGCGGGGGGACGGGCATGACAATCAACGGGTACGTTCCAGACCCTTTCCGGGGAAAGTATCTTTGGGTGCATTCGGCAGGTGACTGTTGGTCAACCCCCGTGGTGAGGCGGCAGGTTGGCTGACCTCGATACTTTCAACGGAAACTGTTCTTCAATTGCCGGGAAACGCGGTCGAAACACTTCCCTCGCAGGCTGTGCACGCTCTCCAGAGACCAGCCCGGGAGGTTGTGCATGTCCGGTTCCCGCATCTCCAGACGCGGCCTGTTGGCCACCGCGTCCGCCCTCGGCGCGTCCGCCGCCCTCAGCGCCTGCGGCGCCAAGACCGGCGAGGACGGCACCGCGTCCGCCGCCGGCGCCAAGGCGGACACCTCGGGCTCCACCGTCAAGGTGGGCCTGCTGAACTCCCTGTCGGGCACCATGGCCATCAGCGAGGTCACCGTCCACAACGCGCTGCTGCTCGCCGTCGAGGAGATCAACGCCGCCGGCGGCGTCCTCGGCAAGAAACTCCAGGCCGTCAGCCAGGACGGCGCCTCCGACTGGCCGACCTTCGCCGAGAAGGCCGAGGCGCTCATCACCGACGACAAGGTCGCCGCCACCTTCGGCTGCTGGACCTCCGCCAGCCGCAAGGCGGTCAAGCCGGTCTTCGAGCGGTACAGGTCACTGCTGTTCTACCCGGTCCAGTACGAGGGCCTGGAACAGTCCCCGTACATCTTCTACGTCGGTGCCACCACCAACCAGCAGATCGTGCCCGCCCTCGACTACCTGAGGAAGCAGGGCCTGACCCGGCTCTACCTGGTCGGCAGCGACTACGTCTTCCCGCGCACCGCCAACAAGGTGATCAAGGCGTACGCCGAGGCGGCCGGCATGAAGGTGATGGGCGAGGACTACGCGCCGCTGGGCTCCACCGAGTTCAGCACCATCGTCAACAAGGTCAAGGACTCCGGCGCCGACGCGGTCTTCAACACCCTCAACGGCGACAGCAACGTGGCCTTCTTCAAGGAGTACAAGTCCTCCGGGATGACCGCGAAGAGCATGCCCGTACTCTCCGTCTCCATCGCCGAGGAGGAGGTGAAGAGCATCGGGACGCAGTACCTGGAGGGCCAGCTCACGGCGTGGAACTACTACCAGACCACGCCCGGCGCCGAGAACACCGCCTTCGTGAAGGCGTACCGCGCCGCCTACGGCGAGGACAAGCCGACCAGCGACCCGATGGAGGCCGCCTACCTCTCCGTCCATCTCTGGAAGGAGATGGTGGAGAAGGCCGGCTCCTTCGACGTCGCCGACGTCAAGAAGGCGGCCGACGGCATCACCTACGACGCCCCCGAGGGCACCGTCACCGTCGACGGCGCCACCCAGCACGTCGCCAAGACCGCCCGCATCGGCAAGGTCGGCGCCGACGGCCTCATCACCGAGGTGTGGAACTCGGGCAGGCCCATCGAACCCGACCCGTACCTGAAGGGCTACGACTGGGCCTCCGGGCTCTCCTGAAGGGGAGCGCACCCCATGACGGTCATCCTCAACCAGACCTTCACCGGCATCAGCATCGGCGCCGTCCTCCTCCTCATCGCCCTCGGACTGACCCTCACCTTCGGGCAGATGGGCGTCATCAACATGGCGCACGGCGAGTTCATCATGACCGGCGCCTACACCACGTACGTCCTCCAGCAGGCCCTCGGCGGCGCCGGACTCCCGCTGCTCCTCGCCCTGCCCGTGGCCTTCCTCGTCGCCGGCGCCCTCGGCGCCCTGCTGGAGTGGCTGCTGATCCGGCGCCTGTACACCCGCCCGCTGGACACCCTCCTCGTCACCTGGGGTGTCTCCCTCATGCTCCAGCAGCTCGCCCGGGACGTCTTCGGCGCCCCCAACGTGCAGACCCGCGCCCCCGACCTGCTCACCGGGCACCTCTCGGTGGGCGGGGTCACCCTCGCCAACAGCCGGCTGTTCATCCTCGGCCTCGCGCTGCTCTGCGTCGCCGCGCTCACCCTGACCCTGCGGCTCACCCCGCTGGGCCGCCGCATCCGCGCGGTCGTGCAGAACCGCGACCTCGCCGAGGTGTCCGGCATCGCCACCGGCCGCGTCGACCGGACCACCTTCTTCATCGGCTCCGGACTCGCGGGCGTGGCCGGCGTCGCCCTCACCCTCGTCGGCCCGATCGGCCCCACCACCGGCACCAACTACATCGTCGACGCCTTCCTGGTGGTCGTCGTCGGCGGGATCGCCCGGCTCAGGGGCAGCCTCATCACCGCCTTCGTCCTCGGCGTCCTCCAGTCCGTGCTGGAGTACTCGACCACCGTCAGCGTCGCCAAGGTGATCGTCCTCGTGGCGATCGTCGCCTTCCTGCAATGGCGGCCCCAGGGCCTGTACACCCTGCGCACCCGGAGCCTGGCATGACGACTTCCGCGACACCGCTCCCACGATCCCGCCGGTTCCGCGTCCCCGGCGCGTTCCTCCTCGGCGCCGTCCTGCTGTTCGGCGCCGCCCCGCTCGCCCTGACCGACTTCCGGCTCAACCTCCTCGCCAAATACCTGTGTTACGCCATCGTGGCCGTCGGCGTCAGCCTCGCCTGGGGCCGCGGCGGACTCCTCGTCCTCGGCCAGGGCGTCTTCTTCGGCCTCGGCGGCTACGCCATGGCCATGCACCTCAAACTCGCCGACGCCGCCGCCACCGGCGAGACCCTCCCCGACTTCATGCGGCTCTACGGCACCTCCGACACGCTGCCCTGGTGGTGGCAGCCGTTCACCAGCCCGGTGTTCGCGCTCGCCATGACCGTCCTGCTGCCGATGGCCGTCGCCGCCCTCCTCGGCTTCTTCGTCTTCCGCCGCCGGGTCAAGGGCGCCTACTTCGCCATCCTCAGCCAGGCCCTGGCCGCCGCCCTGGCCATCTGGCTCGTCGGCCAGCAGGCCACCACCGGCGGCACCAACGGCCTCACCGACATCCAGGGCTTCTTCGGCTACGACCTGCGCGACCCGGTCAACCAGCGCACCGTGTACTTCGTCATCGCCGCCGCCCTGCTGGTGGTCATGGCCGCCGCCCGGCAGCTCTTCGTCAGCCGCTACGGCGAACTCCTCGTCGCCGTACGGGACTCCGAGGAACGCGTCCGCTTCCTCGGCTACGACCCCGCCACCGTCAAACTCGTCGCCTACGTCCTCGCCGCCGGCACCGCGGGCCTCGCCGGAGCGCTGTTCGTCCCCGCCGTCGGCATCATCTCACCGGCCCTCATCGGCATCGTGCCGTCCATCGGCTTCGTCATCGGCGCGGCCGTCGGCGGCCGTGCCTCCCTGGTGGGCGCGGTGCTCGGCGCGATCGCCGTCGCCTGGACGCAGAGCAGCCTCTCCGACGCCGTGCCCGCCGCCTGGACCTACTTCCAGGGCCTGCTCTTCGTCGTCGCGGTCGGCTTCCTGCCCGGGGGCCTCGCCTCCGTACCCGCCCTGATCCGCAGACGCCGTGACACCCGGGAGGCAACAGCATGAGCGGCGAGGCACTGACCATCCGCGGCCTGCGGGTCGCCTTCGACTCCTTCACCGCCGTCGACGGCGTCGACCTCGACGTCCGCCCCGGCGACCTGCGCTTCCTCATCGGACCCAACGGCGCCGGCAAGACCACCCTCGTCGACGCCGTCACCGGCCTGGCCCGAGCCACCGGATCGGTCCGCTTCGGCGACCGGGAGATCCTCGGCAGGCCCGTCCACCGCATCGCCCGCCTCGGCATCGGCCGGACCTTCCAGACGGCCACCGTCTTCGAGGAACTCACCGTCCTGCAGAACCTGGACATCGCGGCGGGCGCCGGCCGCGGCCCCCTCACCCTGCTGCGCCGCCGCAAGCACACACCCGAGGAGGTGACCCGGGCCCTCGCCACCACCGGCCTCACCGCGCTCGCCGACCGCCAGGCGGGCACCCTCGCCCACGGCCAGAAACAGTGGCTGGAGATCGGCATGCTGCTCGTCCAGGACGTACGGCTGCTGCTGCTCGACGAACCGGTCGCGGGCATGAGCCACGAGGAGCGCGAGGCCACCGGCGAACTGCTCCGCCGGGTCGGCGAGGAGCGCACCGTCGTCGTCATCGAGCACGACATGGACTTCATGCGGTCCTACGCCCGCAGCGTCACCGTCCTGCACGCCGGCCGGGTCCTCAGCGAGGGCACGGTCGCCGAGGTACAGGCCGACCCGCGGGTCCAGGAGGTCTATCTCGGACGTGCGGCGGAACCGGCCGCCGCCGTTCCCGTCCCCGAGGAGGCGTGAGACCCGTGCTGAAGATCAACGGCGTACGGGCCGGCTACGACCGCACCACCGTGCTGCACGGCGTCACCGTCACCGTGCCCCGCGACGGCGTCGCGGCCGTCCTCGGCCACAACGGCGCGGGCAAGAGCACCCTGCTGCGCACCGCGATGGGCCTGATCCGGCCCACCGCCGGGACCGTCGTCCTGGACGGCGAGGACATCACCCGGCTCGCCCCGCACCAGCGGGTCGCCCGCGGCATGGCCTACGTACCGCAGGGCCAGCAGTCCTTCCCGCACCTCACCACCGCCGAGAACCTCCGCCTCGTCGCCGACGGCCGCCGGGACGGCGCCGCCGCCACCGCCGAGGCACTCGACCTCTTCCCGGTCCTGCGTGAACTGTCCGGGCGCCGTGCGGGACTGCTCTCGGGCGGCCAGCGCCAGCAACTGGCGCTCGCGCGCGCCCTGATCACCCGCCCCCGGCTGCTCCTCCTCGACGAGCCGACCGAAGGCATCCAGCCGTCCGTCGTCGCCGAGATCGAGGAGACGATCCTCGCCCTGACCCGGCGCGGCGGGCTCTCCGTGCTCCTCGTGGAACAGCACGTCGGCTTCGCGATGCGCGCGGCCGGCCACTACCACGTCCTGGAGGCCGGCCGGGTGACCTCGACGGGGGAGGGCGGCACGGCGGCCGAGGGAACGGTCCGGGCGGCGCTCAGCGTATGACGGCACACATGGGGGCGGCCCGCGCGACATCGCGCGGG
>NZ_JAVRHI010000478.1:0-11065 GCF_034105845.1 Streptomyces sp. CRN 30
TGGGAGCGGCAGCGGCCGACCTGGCGCGACGCGAAGCCCGCCCTGATCGCCGAGGCGCTGAAGCAGGCGCAGGCACGGCCCTCGGGCAACTGGTACGTCGTCGGCGCCAGCCGTGACGTACGCGACGGCCGGCCGCTGGGCCGTACCGTGGCCGGCCGGGAGCTGGTGCTCTGGCGCGACGCCGACGGGCGGCTCGTCGCCGGGCCGGGCGCCTGCCCGCACCTGGGCGCACCGCTGCGCGACAGCCCCGTGCGCTGCGGCACGCTGGTCTGCCACTGGCACGGGCTGGCGCTCGACGGCAGGCCCTTCGCGGGCTGGGAGCCGCTGCCCGCGCACGACGACGGTGTGCTCGTCTGGGTCCGGCTGGACGAGGCCGGGGGCGAGACCCCGACACCGGCGCCGGTGATCCCGGAGCGGCCCGACCCGGCCCGCGCGCTGGCGGCGGTCTACACCGGTGTCGGTACCTGCGAGCCCGAGGACGTGGTGGCCAACCGGCTCGACCCCTGGCACGGCGCCTGGTTCCACCCCTACTCCTTCGTCGACCTCACCGTCGTCGACTCCCCCGCCGGTGACGCTCCGTCCACGGAGCCCGACGAGGGCTTCACCGTCGACGTGTCGTTCAAGGTCGCCGGCCGGCTGGTCGTCCCGGTGCGGGCCGTGTTCACCGCCCCCGAGCCCCGTACGGTGGTCATGCGGATCACCGAGGGCGAGGGGACCGGATCGGTCGTCGAGACGCACGCCACGCCGCTCGGCACGGACGGCCGGGGCAGGCCCCGCACCGCGGTGGTCGAGGCCGTCGTGGCCGCGTCCGACCGGCCCGGTTTCCGCGCGGCCCGCAGGATGGCGCCCGCCCTGCGCCCCCTCGTCCGCGCCGCGGCGGGCCGCCTGTGGCGCGACGACCTCGCCTACGCCGAGCGGCGCCGGTACCTGCGCTCGACCGGGCGTTTCCCCGGTTGAACGGCTGAGCGGGGGACACGGGAACGCAGACGCGCGGGACCGGCTCGGGCGGTGCTGCCGCACCCGTCCGGAAAGGCCGGGCGGGTGCGGGGGTGGCTTGCATCCGTCGGCAACCTGCGAGACGGTTGCCATCAGGCAACTTTCCAGGCGCAGAGAGGTGGTGGGGTACGCGGCACGCGTACCCCCTCTTGTGGTTTCTCCCCAGAGTTCCCCCGCAGGCCCACGCGGTGCCGGCGCCGGTATCGGCTCCCCGTGGAGCGATGCCCCCTGCCCGGTCCTGGTCGTGGACCAGGACGGCGGCATCGTGGAGGTCAACGACGCCGCGCGGACGGCACTGCCCGAGGTCGCGGGCGGTGACGGGCCGTTCGAGAGCCTGCCGCAGTGGCTGACGGACGCGCACCGGCTCGTGGCCGGCGGCTTCGACGCCACCGGACGGGGGCCGCTGTCCGGCGCCATCGGCACGCGCCACTTCGACGCCCACCCGCGGCCGGGCGCGGACGGGGACGTGGCCTGGTGGCTGATCGACGCGACCGAGCGCCACCTGGCCGAGGAGACCCTGCGCAGCGAGCAGGAACGGGCCGCGATCCTCTCCGAGGTCTCCAGCACGCTGCTGTCCTCGCTGAACGTGCCGCGCTGCATGGAGGTGACCGCACGCCTGGCCACCCGCCACCTGGCGGACGCCGCCGTCCTCATCACCCCCGGCCAGGGCCGCCGCTTCCCGCTCACGTACGCGCAGGCCGACGGCTCCGTCAGCCGGGTCACGCGCGCGGTCGACCCGGCGGCGGTCCCCGGCCTCGCCGAGGCGCTGCAGGGCTTCCCGCCCGTACCGACGCGGTGGATCAACCCCGACGAGATCCCCCCGTGGGCGGTCCCCCCGGGCTTCGAGGGCTCGGTCGGCTCCGTCATCGTCACACCGCTGCCCGGGCACGGCGTCCCCGCCGGCGCCCTGATCCTGCTGCGCGCCGACACGGAGCGGGCCTTCACGGCGAGCGAGGACGGCTTCGCCCGGCTGTTCGCCGCCCGCGCCGGGGCCGCCCTGTCCGCGGCCCGGCTCTACAGCGAGCAGGCCACCGTCACCGCGACGCTGATGCAGGAACTGCTGCCGCCGGCGCTGAACGGCGTGCACGGCGTCGAGTACGCGGGCAGCTACCGGCCGGCCCAGGACAGCGAGCGGATCGGCGGCGACTTCTACGACGTCCACCCCGGCGCCGACCCCTCGCGGGAGTCGCTCGTGGTCCTCGGGGACGTGGCGGGCAAGGGCCTGGACGCCGCCGTGCTGACCGGCAAGATCCGCAACACGCTGCACGCCCTGCTGCCCCTCGCCCACGACCACGACCACGTGCTGAACCTGCTCAACACGGCGCTGCTGACGTCCCGGCACACCCGGTTCGCGACGCTGGTCCTGGCCTCCGCGCGGCGCCGGGCGGGCCGGGTGCGGCTGCGCCTCACCAGCGCCGGCCATCCCCCGCCGCTCATCGTGCGCGCCGACGGCCGGGTGGAGGAGAGCACGACCGGGGGCAGGCTGGTGGGCGCCCTGCCGACCGTGTCGGTCCGCACCGAGGAGACCGTCCTCGCGCCGGGCGAGACCTGCCTGCTCTACACCGACGGCATCACCGAGGCGCGCGGCGGGCCGCTGGGCGGCGAACTGTTCGGCACCGAGCGCCTGATGCGCATCCTGGCGGACTGCGCCGGCATGCCGGCGGAGGCGGTCGTGGAGCGCGTGCAGATGCTGGCCGCGCAGTGGCTGGGCCAGGGCCGCCACGACGACATGGCGGTGGTCGCGATCAGCGCGCCGAGGACCGGCCCGTTGACCGTGGTCAACGGACATGTGCATGGTGGGGAGCCCGGGGAGGCCGCGCTGCCGGGCGACCCGGGCGGCATGCACGAGCGGCGCGGGAGGGCCGAGTGATGGATACGGACGACGCCACGGCCGGTCTCCGTGACGGCCTGTGGGAGGCCGTCCTGGACGGGGACGCGTACACCGCCGCCGATGTCCTGCACCAGGGGTTCGACGCCGGCCTGGACACGGAGACGCTCCTGCTGGACGTGATCGGCCGGGTGCAGGCGAAGGTCGGCACCGAGTGGGCGGCCAACCGGATCACGGTCGCGCAGGAGCACGCGGCCACCGCCGTCAACGAACGCGTCATCACCACGCTGACCCCGCGCAGGCCCCCCCGGGCGAGCCGGGGCCGGGTGACCGTGGCCTGCGTGGACGGCGACTGGCACGCCCTCCCGGCCCGGCTGGTCGCGGAGGTCCTGCAGCTGCGGGGCTGGCAGGTGGACTACCTGGGCGCCCAGACACCCGGCCCCCATCTGATCGCCCATCTGCACCGGACGGACCCGGAGGCGGTCCTGCTCTCCTCCTCGATCCCGACCCGGCTGCCGACCGCCCACGCGACCATCACCGCCTGCCAGGCCGTCGGTGTCCCCGTCATGGTCGGGGGCAGGGCCTTCGGGCCGGACGGCCGGTACGCCCGCGCCTTCGGCGCCGACCGGTGGGCGCCCGACGCCCGGTCCGCCGCGGCCGCCCTGGAGGCCGGCCTGCCCGCCCCGGACCCGACGGCCGCCCGGCAGGCCGTGGACGATCTGCCGCACCTCGCCGACCAGGAGTACACGATGGTCGTGCAGTCCCGTCCGCTGCTGGTCAAGCAGACCCTGGTGGACATGGAGGAGCGTTTCCCCGCGCTGCGCCGGTACAGCGACGCCCAGCGCGAGCGCACCGCCGAGGACCTCGCCCACATCGTGGACTTCCTCGGCACCGCCCTCTACGTCGACGACGCCGACCTGTTCACCGACTTCATCACCTGGACCGCCGAGATACTCGAGGCTCGGCGGGTACCCGTGAGGTCCCTGCTCATCGGGCTGGAGCTGCTCACCGACCAGCTCCACGACTTCCCGCGCGCCACGGCGCTGCTCCGCGCCGGGACCGCCGCCCTCGCCGCCCGCCCTGTCCGTCCCGCCCCCGAGCCAGAGATCACCGCATGACCACGATGCCACCCGAGTTCGACCTCGACATCACCCTCACACCGGACGTGCTGACCATCGAGGTCATCGGTGATCTCGACTACGAGACCAGCGACGAGCTCCTCACCACGGTCGACGACCACCTCACCCCGGGCACGGCCCTGGAGCGCCTCCGGCTCGACTTCCGGCGGCTGACCTGGATCGACTCCCTGGGGCTTTCGACGCTGCTCATGGTGCACCGCCGCACCAGCGCGACCGGCGTCTCGCTCGCGCTGGACAACCGGCCCGACTTCCTCGAACGCATGCTCGACCTGACCGGCACCCTGGACCACTTCACCGCCACCGCCGAGGCGGAGGGCAAGGTCACCGACGCGGGCACCGGCTGATCCGCGCGGCGGAAGGCGCGGTGCGCGCGGCGGCTCCTACTTGACCGGGTCGTGGCCCCAGTTCATCAGGCTGTAGCGCCACGGCGTCTCCTTGACGTCGCCGTCGGGGCGCTGCGCCATGTGCCGGTGGACGTAGCCGACCACCTTGCTCATGTGGGCCACGTCGTCGTCGCTCAGATCGCCCTTCTTGGTGCGCTTGAGCGCGACGATGCGCCGCCCCATCTCGTGGCCGACGCTCTCCCCGCCGCCCTTGCTCTGCCCGACGCTCTTCGACTCGTCCGTCTCGAGCCACTTCTCCAGCTCGCCGGGTGACATGTTCACGGCGTCGTTGAACTCGCCGATCGTCCCGTCCCGGTCGTCACCGTCACCGTCGCCCTTGCCCTTGCCCTTGGTCACGACTTGCCCTTCTTGCGCAGGGCCCCGGGCTTGTGCACGGCGTCCTTCCCCGTCTTGTCGCTGCGCACCTCGTACTGCGGGTCCTCCGACGAGGCGTCCACCGTCCGCCCCGCGGCCTCCGTGCGCTCGGTGATCTTCTTCTCGACCTTGCCGCCGACCTCCTGCCCGTGGCTCTTCCAGGAGACCTTGTCCCCCTTGCTGAGCTTCTTGTCCGACGTCATCGTGGCCCCTTTCTCCGTCGACCCCTCCGTTCCAGCGTCGGGTGCGGGCACGGATGGCGCATCCCGAGCGGGCGCGGGACGGGGCGGGCGCGGCATGGAGGCACGTCTCCGGAATATCAACATCCGTATATGGCGGGGCAGTTGCCCGCATGCGGGATGTCTCACGGGATACACGAGGAGTCTCCCCGCACCTACCGGAACGGAAAGGAACGCGCGATGCACCAGGAGACCACACAGGCGTCCGAACTGGGCGATCTCGAGCCCGGCACCCGGCAGCGGGCGCAGCTGCGTGCCCGGATCACCGACATCGCCTGGGCCGCCCTGATCGCGGTCCTGCTGATCTGGTCGGTCTGGAGCACGGTCGGGGTGGTGCGCGGCGCCACCGCGTGGGCGTACGCCGCCGTGGCCTACGTGCTGCTGACCGTGGTCGTGGCCCTGCGCGTGACCGCGGCCCGGCGCGGGTCCCGGACACGCTGAGGGGCGGCTTCGATGGGGAAGGTCAACAGATTCCTGGCCGAGCGGCTCTGGCTGCAGATGATCCTGTCGATCCTGCTGGCCAGTGCCGTGATAACGATCATCTATCCGGGTCCGTCGGTGGCGTCGACCATCGTGCGCACGGCCGTCATGTCCGTCGGCGCCGTGGGCGTCATCCTCGCCGTACGAGGCAAGGAGAAGCGGGCGGCCGGCGGTACGACGGGCCGGCTCGTCTCCCTGGACGCACAGCTGCGCAAGGGCGAGGTGCCCGCCGGGCCGACGGAGCGCGAGGCCATGCGGGAGCTGGTCGGACAGCGGCTGCACCGCACCCGCCACCGGAGGCTCGCCCTCGCCGGGATGACCGCGCTCTGGGGTGGCGTGGTGACCTTGACCGCGTTCACGTTCGGCCTGCGCCAGACGGTCGGCCTGACCCTGCTGGGCGTGGCCTTCATCGCCTGGCTGGTCCTCCACGGCAGGCTCCAGATCCAGCGGATGCACCGCATGCGCGAGGCCCTGGACGACAGCGCGAGGACCGCCGGCCGGCCGGTCTGACCGGTCGGCGGCGCGTACGTACGGGGACCGGCCGCCGGGCGGCAGGTCCCCGTACGCGTCGGCCCGTCGGCCCTCCGGCTCCTCAGCCCTTCGCCCAGGACTCCGGGTCCCACAGCCCCGAGCGCCGCAGGGACGCCGGGCAGTGGAGGTAGATCTCGTCGATCTCCAGGAGCAGGGCGAGCAGCGGGCGGCGCCCCGCCACCGCCATGTCGTCGAAGAACGGCGCGTCGGTCAGGATGCGGGCGCGGCCGTTGACCCGTAGCACCTCTTTGCCGCCGGGAATCAGATAGAGCAGGCCGGCGCGCGGGTTCTCGAGGATGTTGTGGAAGCTGTCGCCGCGCCGGTTGCCCGGGCGGTCCGGCAGGGCGATCGTGCGGGAGTCGAGGATGTGGGTGAACCCCGCGGCGTCGCCCCGCGGCGAGACGTCGCAGTTGCCGTACCGGTCGGAGGTGGCCAGGGCGTAGAAGGGCGAGCGGGCCAGCATCCCCCGGTCGTCCTCGGTGAGCTCGGCGTGCACCTTGTCGATCACGATGGGGTGGGGCTGCCCGAGGAGTTCGCGCAGCTCGTCGGCCGAGCCGAGTTCCACGAAGCCCGCCGCGAGAGCGCCCCCGCTCCGGTTCGCAGTCGCATCGATCGTGTGAGGCAAGCCAACTCCCTGTGCCGTGCTGCGGAGCGCGCCCCGCGCGCCCCCGTTCTTCCCCGCATATGACGGTTTACCGGCCGCCCCGTTGATTGCGCAATACACAATATCTGGTGTTAGGTTCGCCTTACCTAAATCACCGGATGCGGTCGCTCCGGGACGCCGTGCTGCGCGTCCACGGGCGATGAGGAACGAACCATGCGCTGTGGCCCCCCGCCCCCTCCGCTCGGCACGCCGAGCGGCGTCGGTGTCTCATGACCCCGGCGAAGGCCCCTTCGGGCTCCCCGTCCTCCCCGCCCTCCCCGGCCGTCCGTGACGTGCCCGCCGGCGGGAGCCCCGGAACGCGGCGGCGGCACAACGCCGCGGCGCTGACGGCGGGACTGGTGCTCCTCGCCGTGCTCCTGCTGGGCGCGGTCGCCCTCAGTCTCGTCGTCGGGTCCGGCAGCGTCTCCCCGCACGACGTGTGGGCCGGCCTGTTCCACCCCGACCTCACCGTACGGGGGCAGCTCGTCGTCCAGGAGGTGCGGATACCCCGCACGCTCGCCGGTCTGCTGGCCGGAGTGGCGCTCGGTCTGGCCGGCGCCGTGATGCAGGGCGTCACGCGCAACCCCCTCGCCGACCCGACCCTGCTCGGCGTCAACTCGGGTGCGTCCGTCGCCGTCGTCTTCGCGATGAGCGTGCTGTCGCTGACCGAGCCCTCGCAGTACATCTGGTTCGGCTTCCTCGGCGCCTGCCTTGCGTCCGTGCTCGTCTACGGGGTGGCCAGCTTCGGCCGCGAGGGCGCGACGCCGATCAAGCTCGCCCTCGCCGGGTCCGCCGCCACCGCGCTGCTGATCTCCCTCACCGACGCCATGCTGCTGACCGACAGCCTCACCTACGACCAGTTCCGGTTCTGGCAGGTCGGCTCCCTGAACGGCCGGGACGTCGACGTCCTCCTCCAGGCGCTGCCCTTCATCGTCGTCGGCGCCGTCCTGGCCCTGTCCATGGGGTCCCGGCTCAACGGCCTGGCCCTCGGCGACGACGTCGCCCGGGGCCTCGGCCAGCGGGTCGGCGTGGCCCGGCTGCTGGGCGCCGCGAGCGTCGTCCTGCTCTGCGGTGCGGCGACCGCGGTCGCCGGGCCCATCGGCTTCGTCGGCCTCGCGGTGCCGCACGTGGCCCGGCTGCTCACCGGCCCCGACCACCGCTGGCTGCTGCCCTACAGCGCCCTGCTCGCCCCCGTCCTCCTGCTGGTCGCGGACGTCGTCGGCCGGGTGATCGCCCCTCCGGGCGAGGTCCAGGTCGGCGTCGTCACCGCGGCCGTGGGATGCGTGCCGTTCATCTGGCTGGTCCGCCGGCGTGGGCAGGTGGGACTGTGACCCGGACCGGAACCCCGGCTACCGCGCCCCCCGCCGGGAGCACCGGCGCGGCCGGGCACACGGCCGCCCGCACCGCCGCCGTCGCGGAGGCCGCCGCCCGCGTCGACCGGCTGCACCGCGGCCGCCGCATCCGGTTCACCGCCGTCTGTCTGGCCCTGGCCGTCGTCGCGCTGGCCTCCCTGGTCCTGTCCCTCACGATCGGCGACATCGACGTCCCCGTGGCGGACGTGCTCGCCGTCCTCACCGGGGGCGGCGACCCGGGCAGCCAGTTCGTCATCCACGAACTGCGGCTGCCCCGGGCGCTGCTGGCACTCGTCATCGGCTGCTGCTTCGGCCTGTCGGGCGCCGTCTTCCAGTCGCTCCTGCGCAACCCCCTGGCCAGCCCCGACGTCATCGGCGTCAGCTCCGGGGCCAGTGCCGCCGCCGTGCTGTCCTCGATGGTGTTCGGCCTCAGCGGTCTCGCGCTGTCCGGCGGGGCCCTGGCGGGCGCGCTGGTGGCCGGCACCCTGATCTACGCGCTGGCCTGGCGGGGCGGGGTGAGCGGCGGCCGGTTCGTGCTCATCGGCATCGGCGTGGGCACCGGGCTGATGAGCCTGCGCTCGTACCTGATGACCCGGGCGGAGGTCACCGAGGCGCAGAACGCGTTCCTGTGGCTGACCGGCAGCCTCAACGGCCGTTCCTGGGACCACTTCTGGCCCCTGCTCGGCTGTGTGGCCGTCCTGGTGCCGCTCACCCTGGCCGCCTCCCGCGGCCTCGGGGCGCTCCAGCTCGGCGACGAGGCGGCCGGCGGGCTCGGCGCCCGGGTCGAGCGCAACCGGCTCGCCCTGCTGGCCTGCGCCACCGCCCTCGTCGGGGTGGCGACGGCGGCCGCCGGCCCCATCGGCTTCGTCGCCTTCGTCAGCGCGCCGATCGCACGCCGGCTGCTGCCCGGGCACGGCGCGGCCCTGGTGCCCTCCGCCCTGACCGGCGCGGCACTCGTCTGCCTCGCCGACTTCGCCGCCCAGCACCTGCTGCCCGGCACCCAGCTCCCCGTGGGCGTGGTCACCAGCATCATCGGGGCGCCCTACCTGCTGTGGCTGCTCTCCCGCGCCAACCGCGTCGGCAAGGGCGGCTGACGTGACCGAGCCCACCGCCCCCGGCCCCGCCCCGACGCACACGCCGGCCCCGAGCGCCGAGCCCGACAAGGAGACGACGGTGACGTCCCAGCACACCCTCCAGACCCGCGACCTCGGTCTCGGTTACGGGGAGCGCGAGATCATCTCCGGTCTCGACGTCGATCTGCCGCCCGGGCGCTTCACCGTGATCGTCGGCCCCAACGCCTGCGGCAAGTCGACGCTGCTGCGCGCCCTGGCGCGGCTGCTGGCCCCGACGGCGGGGAAGGTCCTGCTGGACGGCGAGGACATCAACACGACGTCCACCAAGCAGGTGGCCGCGACCCTCGGCGTGCTGCCGCAGACGCCTCTGGCGCCCGACGCCATCACCGTCTCCGACCTCGTCGGCCGCGGCCGCTACCCGCACCAGGGCTGGTTCCGCCGCTGGACGGCCGCCGACAGCGAGGCCGTCGCCGCGGCCATGCTCGCCACCGACGTGCTGGAACTCGCCGACCGGTCCGTGGACGAGCTCTCCGGCGGCCAGCGCCAGCGCGTGTGGATCGCGATGGCGCTGGCCCAGGAGACGGACATCCTCCTGCTGGACGAGCCCACCACCTACCTCGACATCAGCCATCAGCTGGACGTCCTGGACCTGCTGACCGACCTCAACCGGGACCGCGGCGTCACGCTCGCCGTGGTCCTGCACGACCTCAACCTGGCCTGCCGCTACGCCGACCACCTGATCGCCATGAAAGCGGGACGCATCGTCGCCGAGGGCCCGCCCTCCGACGTCGTCACCGAAGCGCTGGTGCACGAGGTGTTCGGACTGCGTTCGACGGTGATCCCGGACCCGGCGTCCGGCACCCCGATGGTCGTTCCCCTCGGCCGGCACCACGCCGGCGCTCCGCTCGCCGAGGGGACTCCCCGGTGAGCTCCCCCTCGGCACCCACAGAAAGAACGAACATGATCGCGCACTCCTCCCCCGCCCGTCGCGGTGTGCGGCGCCTGGCGACCGGCACCCTCGCGGTCGCCCTTCTCGGTGCCCTCGCGGCCTGCGGTTCCTCGGACGACTCGGCCGACGCCGCCGACGCCTCGGCATCGTCCTCGGCGTCCGGGGCCTTCCCCGCGAAGGTCGAGACGAAGTTCGGCACCGTCACCGTCGAGTCCGAGCCCAAGCGCGTCGTCGCCCTCGGCTGGGGCGACGCCGAGACGGCCCTGGCCCTCGGCGTGCAGCCGGTCGGCCAGAGCGACTGGCTGGCCTTCGGCGGCGACGGCGTGGGCCCGTGGGCGAAGGACCTGTACAAGGAGAGCCCCCAGACGATCGGCACCCTGGAGCCCGAGTACGAGAAGATCGCGGCCCTCAAGCCCGACCTCATCCTCGACGTCAAGTCCAGCGGCGACCAGACGCGGTACGACACGCTGAGCAAGATCGCGCCGACCATCGGGGTTCCCGAGGGCGGCGACCAGTACAAGACCGGCTGGAAGACGCAGACCACCATGGTCGCCCAGGCCCTCGGCCGCGCCGACGAGGGCGAGGAACTCCTCGCCGACGTCGAGGAGAAGTTCACGGCCGCGACCGAGGAGCACCCGGAGTTCGAGGGCAGGACCATCACGGTGGGGTCGCGCACCTCGGCCGGCTGGGGCGCCTACGTCAGCGGCACGGACCGGGTCGACTTCGTGGAGCGGCTCGGGTTCGAGAACAACCCGAAGGTCGAGGCCGAGGCCGGCAAGGACTTCTCCGTGTCGGTGTCGGAGGAGAACCTCGAGATGCTCGACGCGGACCTGGTCGTGATGGCGCCGATCGGCATCGAGGCCGCGAAGATCAGCAACGACTCGCTGTACAAGTCGCTGCCGGCCGTTAAGGACGGGCACGACATCGTCTTCGACGACGCCGACGTCGCCCAGGCGTTCGCCACCAACTCCGTGCTGTCCATCGGCTACGCGCTCGACAAGGTCGTGCCGATGTTCGCCGACGCGCTCAAGTAGGCGCCTGACACGAGGGGGCCCGGCCGGTGCACCGGCCGGGCCC
>NZ_JAVRHI010000479.1:0-12507 GCF_034105845.1 Streptomyces sp. CRN 30
CCGCTGCGCGGCCGTGGCGGCCTGCGCGGCGGCCGACGCCGCGCGCTTCGCGGCGCTCGCCGCCCGCTGCGTGTCCTCCTTGGCGGCCTCGGCCTCGGCGGCGGCCCGCTGGGCGGCCTCCTTCGCCAGCTTCGAGGCCTCGACCGCCTTGGCGGACTCCGCCTCGGCCGCCTTGGTCTCGGCGGCGGCCTGCCGTCCGGCCTCCTCGGCCTGGGCGGCCAGCTCCGCGACGGTGGCGTGTTCCTCGTCCTTGTTCCGGGCCACGAACTGGCCCACGTCGAGGAACTCGCGTATCTCGTCGGCCCCGCCGCTCAGCGCGATCCGGCCGGCGGCGCGGACGTTGGGGCCGCCGACGCTGATGATCTGGGTGAGCTGGACCCGTTCGTCCTGTTCCCGCCAGGTGTACTGGCCCTCCTGGAGGAAGGCGGAGATCTTCTCGGGGCCGCCGTCGAGGGCGGCCCGGCCGGCCTCCTGGACGTTGGGGCCGCCCGCGTCGACGATCTGGGTCAACCGCACCCGGTTGTCCTGGTTCGCCGGGTCCTCCCAGCCCCAGCTCAGGAAGATCTCCAGGTCCTCCTGGGTGCCGGCCAGCGCGGTGCGGGCCGCCGCCACCAGTTCCGAGCCGCCGACGCTGGCGATCTGGGCCGCGCTGACCCGCTCGTCCTGGAGCAGCAGTTCCTCGGCGACCGTCAGGAACTCCTGGACGTCGGCGTCACTGCCGGTCAGCGCCGCCTCGGCCGCCGCCTTGACGCCGGGTCCGCCGGCCTTCCAGTAGTCCAGGACCTCGCCGCGGTCCGTCGCCGTGACCTCGGCCAGCGCGGCGACGGCCGCCGCGCTCGTGCCGTTCGTCGCCCGCGCCTCGGCCGGAGCGGTCCCCATGATTCCGGTGGCCAGCGCCAGCGACAGCACCAGGGGAATTGCTGCACGTATCGACCGTGGCGTTTTCTTTGGTCCGCTTTCGCCGGAATATCTTCGCTTCATGACCTGCCTGTCTCTTGATGGCGCGTCGGTGTGCTGGCGTGTTGACGGTGTGGGTTACACCCACCCTTGTTCAATCGGCGCCGGAACACCATAGTCAAAAGCGGCGACCGCCCTTATGGGACTTTGGGGACGTAGTGGTGATCTTGGGGGTGTTGTGCGGCAAACAGAGCGTTGACGGGGAGTGAACATGTGACTAGGTTGTGAATTCCGTTGGCCTTTTCGGTGACTAGTGGGGGGCGGCTTCCGAAAGAGAAATGCCGCACCTGAAAGGAGGGTGCGGTGAATTCCCGCGCCCGTAGTCTGACCATCGCCGGGTTTATCGGCGTTCTCGCCGCGCTGGTCGGTATTCCGATCGCCGCCGCCGATGATTCCCGGCAGGCGGCCGCCGCGGCGGATGTTCCGCCGGTCGCGGTGGAGCGTTTCGAATATCCCGGAGCGGCGGGAATTCTCGCCTCGGACGGAATCGAGTTGAAGAAGGGCGACGGGCACATCGTGCTGGTCACCTGCGACGGCTCGGCCGACCAGATCCGGGTGTACACGGTCGCCGACAGCACGGCCAACCGCAGGGGCGACTACTGCTTCAAGACCACGGCCGCCTCCGGCTACCTCACGCTGGCACTGCCGCGGGTCTTCGCCCTGGAGACCGGTGAGCACCCGATCAGCGCCGACCTGACCGCGGACGGCGCCACGACCACCGTCGACGTCGCCGAGGGCGGGTTCAAGGCCGTCGGCGAGGGCACCGTGGGCGGCGCCCGCTCCGTGCTCGTCGAGATCCGCGTCACCGGCTGACCCGGCCGTGCCCAGCGTCAAGGAATCGAGAAACGTGACCCTCCCGCGCAAGTCAGTCCGCGCCTCCGCGGGCGCGACGCTGGCGGCCGCCGTCGCCGCCTCCGCCCTCCTCACCACCCCGGCCCACGCCGTCGCCGGCGACGCCCTGCCCGCCGGCTCCTACGCCTTCACCGCCAAGGTCTCCCTCGGCACCGAGGACACCGCCCGCGCGTGCAGCGGTGCCCTCGTCGCCACGGACTGGATCCTCACCGCGGCGAGCTGCTTCGCCGCCGACCCCGAGGCCCCCTCGGTCGCCGCGGGCAAGCCGCCGCTGACCGCCACCGCCACCGTCGCCGGCAAGACCAGCCCCGTGGTGCAGCTCGTGCCCCGGGCCGGCCGCGACCTGGTCCTGGCCCGGCTGTCCCGGCCGGTCACCGCCGCCGCCCCGGTCGCCGTCGCCACCGCCGCCCCCGCCGCCGGCGACTCGCTGGTCGCGACCGGCTGGGGCCGCACCGCCACCGAATGGGTGCCCGGCGCCGCCCACACCACCGCCTTCACCGTGGACTCCGTCGGTGCCGACGACCTCGCCGTCACCGGCGTCGACGGCGCGCTCTGCCAGGGCGACACCGGCGGCCCGCTGCTCCGCGTGACGAACGGCACCGCCGAACTGGTCGGCGTCAACAGCCGCTCCTGGCAGGGCGGTTGCCTCGGCGAGACGGAGACCCGCACCGGCGCGGTCGCCGCCCGCTCGGACGACCTGTCCGCCTGGGTGGCCGCCACCGTCGCCACCGTCCCGGTGACCGACTTCGACTGCGACGGCACCGAGGACGTCGCGATCGCCGACCCCGAGGCCACCGTCGGCGGCATGGCCAAGGCCGGCCTGGTGCGGATCGTGTACGGCGGCGGCAAGGGCACCGCCGAGATCAGCCAGGACCTCGACTGGGTCCCCGGCGCCGCCGAGGCCGGCGACGGCTTCGGTACGGCCCTCGCCACCGTCGACTACGACGAGGACGGCTGCACCGACCTGGTCGTCGGCTCACCCGACGAGGACCTGGCCGGCGAGGCCGACGCCGGCATGGTCGACATCCTGCACGGCGCGAGCGGCGGCCTGGGCACCGGCACCGTCAAGAACACCCACTACGAACAGGGCTCCGGCAACGGCTCCCTGGGCTCCCTCGCCAGTGAGAGCGGCGACCGCATGGGCGCCTCCCTCGCCGCGAGCGTCACCCGGGCGGGAGAGCCGTACTTCGTGATCGGCGTGCCCGGCGAGGAGATCAACGGCTCCGCCAAGGCCGGTGAGGCGATCTACGTCCACGGCTCGACCAACGCCGTCATCCACCAGGACCGGCTCGACGTCCCGGGCGCGGTGGAGGCGGACGACGCCTTCGGCAGCGCGGTCGCGGCCGACGCCAACCACCTCGTCATCACCTCGCCGGGCGAGGCCATCGGCACCCTCGCCGCCGCCGGCGGCCTCACCGTCTTCGACCCGAACACGCTGAACTCCGAGAACCGCCCGACGCCGCTCTTCGGACTCGACCAGGACCTGGACACGGTCGGCGGCGCCAGCGAGGCCGGTGACCGCTTCGGTCACGCCGTGGCCCTCGCGACCTACCGTCCGTCGGGCGCCACCGCCGCCACGGAGTCGATCCTGGCCGTCGGCTCGCCGGGCGAGGACATCGCCGTCAACGACGTGACCCGGGCCGACGCGGGCTACGTGCAGAGCTTCCGGATCACCGCGGCCGGTGTCTTCACCCAGCTGAACGGCTACTCGTCCGGCACCAACGAGGACGACGTCTCCGGCACCTCCGAGGCCGGTGACCGCTTCGGCGAGACCCTGGCCGCCGTCAACACCGCGCCGCACGCGGTGAGCACCGCGGCGACCGTGAAGCTGGCCGTCGGCATCCCCGGCGAGGCCATCGGCACCACCGCCGAGGCCGGTGCGATCACCACGTTCTCGCTGCTGGGCAACCCCGGCGACACCGACAAGTGGATCGAGACGGGCGACGGCGACGGCGTCCCCGGCACCTCGGGCACCGGGCAGCGGCTCGGCAGCAGCCTCCACTACACGGGCACCCGCCTGTACGTCGGCATGCCCGACGGGCCGGTCTCCTACGGCGCCCTGTACGCCCTCCCGCTCTCCAACGTGACGGCGGGCGGCTCGACCGCCGCGGTGACCACCTACCAGCCCGGCACCGGCGGCCTCCCGGCCGCGGGCGCCGCGTTCGGACGCGTGGCCCGCTGAGCACGGGGCGCGGGGCGCCCGGGACCTCCCGGGCGCCCCGCGCCCGTCGTGCGCCGCCGACGGCCGGCGACGGGCGTCAGCGCCACCAGTCGTCGAGCGGCGAGACCGGGACGGTCCGCTTGTGCCGGGTCGCCAGATACGCCGACTCCACCTTCGCCGCCACCTCCTCGGTGACGTCCGCGCCCTCCAGGTAGTCGTCGATCTCCGCGTACTTCAGGCCCAGCGCCTCCTCGTCGGGCAGGGCCGGGCGGTCGTCCTCCAGGTCGGCCGTCGGCACCTTGCGCCAGGTGCTCTCCGGCGCGCCCAGCTCCCGCAGCAGCGCGGCGCCCTGGCGCTTGGTGAGGCCGGTCAGCGGGACGACGTCGGCGCCGCCGTCGCCGTACTTGGTGAAGAAGCCGGTCACCGCCTCGGCCGCGTGGTCGGTACCCACGACCAGCAGGCCCTGCTGCCCGGCGATCGCGTACTGGATCACCATGCGCTCGCGCGCCTTGATGTTGCCGCGCACGAAATCCCGCAGCCGGTCGTCCCCGGTCAGCTCCCGCAGACCGGTGGCCGCCTCCTCCGAGACGGCGTCCGCGCCCGGCTTGACGTTCACCGTCACCGACCGGTCGGGGCCGATGAAGTCGAGGGCGGTACGGGCGTCGTCCTCGTCGGCCTGGACGCCGTAGGGCAGGCGCACCGCCACGAAGGCCGCCTCGTGGCCCTCGGCGCGCAGCTCCGCGGCGGCGAGCTGGCACAGCCGCCCGGCCAGCGTGCTGTCCTGGCCGCCGCTGATGCCCAGCACGAAGCCCTTGGCGGGGGTCGACCTCAGATACTCCTTGAGGAAGCCGACGCGTTGCCGGATCTCCTCCTTCGGGTCGATGGTCGCGCTGACCCCGAGTTCGGTCACGATCTGCTTGCGTAGGCTCTGCATCAGCGCACTGTATCCGCCGTTATGCGCCTCAAACGCGCTCGTCGTGTCCGTCGCGCCCGCGGCTCTGTGCCGTGTCGAAGACGACCGGCGCCTCGAACGCCGCCCGGCGGGTCGCCCGGCGCAGCGCCTTGAGGACCGGCGCGCCGAGTACGAGGGTCAGCACGACCGTGACGACGGCCCGGCCCGTGTCCCAGCCCAGCGAGGTGGCCAGGCAGTACGCGGTGAAGCGGGCCAGGTTCGCCGCGACCCCGGCGTCCGGGTCGGGGGCGATGGACGACCCGTCGGGGTCCATGAACGGCCAGCCCGCGGCGTTCATGAGGGTGCCGTAGGCGAACGCGGCGACGAAGCCGTACCCGGCCAGCACCAGCCGTTCCGCGCCGCCGCGCAGCCGGTCGGGGAACGGCAGCAGCCCGGCGCCCATCGTGAACCAGCCCATCGACAGCATCTGGAACGGCATCCACGGGCCGACCCCGCCGGTCAGCAGCGCCGAGGCGAACATCGTCACCGCGCCCAGCACGAATCCGAACCCCGGGCCGAGCACCCGGCCGCTGAGCACCATCAGGAAGAACATCGGCTCCAGGCCCGCCGTGCCCGCGCCGATGGGACGCAGGGCGGCGCCCGTCGCCGCGAGGACGCCGAGCATCGCGACGGCCTTGGGGCCGAGGCCGGACTCCGCGATGGTCGCCGCGACCACCGCGACGAGCAGCACGAGGACGCCCGCGAAGAGCCACGGCGCGTCCTGGGCGTGGGCGTTGCCCCGTGCCTCGGGCGGCGACAGGAACGGCCAGCCGAGGCTCGCCAGGCCCACGGCGCTGACCAGCACGAGGGCGGCCACGGAGCGCGGCCCGAGCCGGACCGCGCGGACACGTCGCTCACGCGTCATGCGAGGGCCTCCCGCACCTGGGCGACCGTCAGCCACTTCTGCGGTGCCAGCACCTTGGCGACCTGCGGGGCGAAGGACGGGGAGGCCACCGCCACGTCCGTGGTCGGGCCGTCGGCGATCACCTCGCCCTCGGCCAGCAGGACCACCCGGTGGGCGAGTTCGGCGGCGAGTTCCACGTCGTGCGTGGCCAGCACGATGGCGTGGCCCTCGGCGGCCAGCGCCCGCAGCAGGGCGACGAGGCGGGACTTGGCCCCGTAGTCCAGGCCGCGGGTCGGCTCGTCGAGGAGGAGCAGCGGCGGGCGGGCGGTGAGGACCACGGCCAGCGCGAGGGTCAGCCGCTGTCCCTCGGAGAGGTCCCGCGGATGGGTCTCGTCACCGATGCCGGGCAGCAGCCGGGACACCAGCGCGCGGCAGGTGCCGGGCGCGGCGTCCGCGTCCCGGTCGGCGGTCCGGCACTCGGCGGCGACCGTGTCGGCGTAGAGCAGGTCGCGCGGCTCCTGCGGGACCAGGCCGACGCGGCGCACCAGGTCGCGGGGCGCGGTGCGGTGCGGCACGGTGCCTCCGGTCCGCACGGAACCGGCGCTCGGCTCGACCAGTCCGACCAGCGCGCCGAGCAGCGTGGACTTCCCGGCCCCGTTGCGCCCCATCAGCGCGACGGTCTCCCCGGGGGAGACGGCCAGGTCGACTCCCCGCAACGCGACGACCCGCCCGCGCCGCACCCCGAGCCCACGGACCTCGGCGGCGTACGGGCTCGCGGCCAGCACTGCCGCGGACCGCCGCCCACGCCACCACCGGCGAGAACCGGCCGAAGCAGCGGCAGCGGCCACCCCCGCCCCCCTCCCCACCGAAACACCGACCCGCCGCATCACGTCCGGTCTCCGGGTGTCTTCCGGTCCCCGGGTGCCGTCCGGTTCCCGGTCGTCTTCCGGCCCACGGTCAGCCTCCGGTCCCCGGTCGCTCTCCGGTCCCCGGGTGTCTTGCGGCTCACGGTCGCTCTCCGGTCCCCGGCCGACATCCGGCTTCCGGCCGTTCTCCGGCCCCCGGCCGGCATCCGGCCTCCAACCGCTCTCCGGCCCCTGGTCGCTCTCCGACCCCCGGCCGCCCCCCGCCCCCCGGCCGCCCCCCGACAACCGTTCCCTCAGTGGGCCCGCCCGTCTGCGGGCGTCGCGGATTGTCAGGGGGAGCGGGGTCCAGCCCGCCAGGCGGCCCAGTTCGACCACCGGGGGGAAGACCGGGGAGACGGCCATCACCTCGGCGGGGGTGCCGAGGACCGGCGCCGCGCCCGGGGACGGCAGCAGGACGACGCGGTCGGCGTACTGCACGACCCGTTCCAGCCGGTGCTCGGCGAGCAGCACCGTCGTGCCGAGGTCGTGCACGAGCCGTTGCAGCACCGCGAGGACCTCCTCCGCGGCGGCGGGGTCCAGCGCGGACGTCGGTTCGTCGAGCACCAGCACCGCCGGGTGCGCGGTCAGCACCGACCCGATCGCGACCCGCTGCCGCTGCCCGCCGGAGAGCGTGGCGATCGGCCGGTCCCGCAGCGGCGCCAGGCCCAGCAGGTCCAGCGTCTCCTCCACCCGGCGGCGCATCACGTCCGGCTCCAGGCCCAGCGACTCCATGCCGTAGGCCAGTTCGTCCTCGACGGTGTCCGTCACGAAGTGCGAGAGCGGGTCCTGCCCCACCGTGCCGACGACGTCGGCCAGTTCGCGCGGCTTGTGGGTGCGGGTGTCGCGCCCGGCGACCGTGACCCGCCCGCTCAGGGTGCCCCCGGTGAAGTGCGGCACGAGCCCGCCGACCGCACCGAGGACGGTGGACTTCCCGACGCCGGACGGCCCGGCCAGCAGGACCAGTTCGCCCTCGGGCACCTCGAAGTCCACACCGCGGACCGTGGGCGCGTCCGCCCCGTCGTAGGTCACGGAGACGTTCTCGAAACGGATCACGCGGGTTCCTCGGAAGGGGAGTCGGCGGGGGCGGGGGCGGGGGTGACGAAGGCGGGCAGCAGACCGAGCAGGCAGGCCGCCGCCGGCCAGAGGGGGAGGACGGGGGCCGTCAGCGGGACCACCCCGGGGTGCAGCGCGGCCGCGTCCCGGACCGAGGCCAGCGCGAGCAGCCCCGCCACCGCCGCGCCCGACCCGGCGACCAGCCAGGCCCGCGCGTCCCAGCGGTCCGGCCGGTACCGGGTCCGCACCGACCGGCGGCCCCCCAGCCACAGCCCGCCCAGCGCGGCCGCCAGCCCCGCCGCGAGGAGCGGCAGCCCGTACGTGCCGCCTGCCGCGGTCAGCAGCCCGTACGTCCCCGCGCACACCCCGAGCAGCCCGCCCAGGGTCAGCGCGGCGGTGGTGCGGCGCACGGCGGCCGGCACCCGGGCGGTACGGCCGTAGCCGCGGGAGTCCATCGCGGCGGCGAGGGCCACCGACCGCTCCAGCGCCCCCTCCAGCACCGGCAGTCCCACGTGCAGCAGCCCCCGTACGCCCCGGTCGGGCCGTCCGCGCAGCCGGCGGGCGGCGCGCAGCCGGTGGACGTCCGCGATCAGGTTCGGCGCGAAGGTCAGCGCCACGACGACGGCGACCCCCGCCTCGTACAGCGCGCCGGGCAGCGACTTCAGCAGCCGGGAGGGGTTGGCGAGGGCGTTGGCCGCACCCACGCAGATCAGCAGCGCGGCCAGTTTCAGACCGTCGTAGAGCGCGAAGAGCAGTCCCTCGGCGGTGACGCGGCCGCCGAGGCGGATGCCCTGCGCCCAGTCGGGCAGCGGTACCTCGGGCAGGGTGAGAACGACGTGGGTGCCGGGGATCGGCGAGCCGAGGACCACCGCGAAGACGAACCGGGCGACCAGCACGGTCAACGCCAGCTTGACGAAGGCGCCGTAGGAACGGGCCCAGGGGGCGTCCGGGCGGCGGGCCGTCACCACGTACGCGGAGACGGCCACGAGCAGGGCGAGCAGCAGCGGGTTGGTGGTGCGGGTGGCGGCGGTGCCGAGCCCCAGCGCCCACACCCACCAGGCACCGGGGTGCACGGCGGCGCGCTCACGCGCCATTCCGGCGCCGCCTCCCCTGCCACACCGCCGCCGCGCCGAGCCCCGCCACGACGGCGATCCCGGCGACGAGACCGACCGACGGGCCGCCGTCACCGCCGTCACCGCCCTTGTCGTCCGCCGGCTGTCGAGACGTCCGGGCATCGTCCCGCCCGCCGTCCGCGACCGCCTCGCCGCACCCCGTCCGCGGATATCCGTCGATCGCGCAGAGCAGCGCGTTCGTGTCGTACCGCAGCGGTCCGGCGACGGCCGCGAGGGCGTCCGCCGTCGTCGCGTCGTCGGCGACCCGCGCGCAGACGGTGCGCGGCCGGGGCGGTGTCTCACCGGACGGCGCGTCGGCGGCCGTGCCGAAGTCCAGGACGAGCGCGACCCGTTTGTCACCGTCGCGCGCGGGCGTCTTCGCGCAGATCGCCGCGAAGGCGGCGTCGGCGGCGTCCCCGCGGGGCTCCGCCGCGTCCCCGGAGTCCTCGCTCACCGCGAACCGGAACCCCTGCACGTCGCCGTCGTCGGGCCGCGCGGTGGACGGCCCCTCGGTGGCGTACGTCCACCCGTCGCCGGCGCGCTCCCAGAACGACCAGTAGCGGTACCCGGCGGCCTGCGCCTGTCCCGCGCCGGTGACCAGCAGCAGCGCGGCCGACAGCAGGAGCGCGGCCCGGCGGATCACGGCTGCCGCTTCCGGTTGCGTCCGCTGACCAGGAAGCCGATGCCGATGCCGAAGACGAGGCAGACGCCGACGTACCACCAGGTGCCGAACCCGGAATCCTCCGAGTCGGCGCCCTCCGAGTCGGTGCCCTCAGAGTCGGAGTCCTTCGAGCCGGAGTCCTGCTCCGCCGTCGCGTCCGGCTCCGGACCCGTCGCGTTCAGCGCGGCCACCAGGTCCGTGCCGCCGAAGTCCCGCGGATCGGTACCGGTGGCGTGCGCCGCGAAGATGAGCTGCGCGTACGCGGCGGGACCGCTCCGCGACGCCCAGTCCCCGGCGTTCTCCTCCAGCCAGGCCAGCGGCTTGGCGGCCCGCTCGGCGCCGCCCTGCGCGGCGAGCGCCACGACGGCGTCGGCGGTGTTGCCGTAGTCCGGCTGGTCCTCCGCGCCGGCCAGCGCGGAGGTGAGGTGGCCGTCCTTCGCGACGGCGTCCGCGAGCCAGGCGGCGCCGTTGGCGGCGGCCCGCTCCGGACCGGCCGTGCCGGAGCCGTCGGCGCAGGTGGGCGTGGCGGCCTTGCCCGCCTCCGGGGCCAGGCCCTTGCCGAGCGCGCCGAGCACCCCGGCGGCGGTCGCGTCCGCGTTGGCGGTCAGCTTGCCCTTGTCGTCCGGCTGGAAGGCGAAAGCGCCGCCGCCGTCACCGTCACCGTCGGCGTCGCCGCAGGGCAGGGCGAAGGACAGCAGGGCGTCGTAGGGCGCCTTGCCCCCGTTGACGACCTTCGACAGGTGCGTCGTCACCGCGGTGAGCGCGCCGATGACGACGGAGGTGGAGTTGGCGTCGCTGGCGCCGCCGGGGGTGTAGCCCCAGCCGCCGTCCTCGTTCTGTACGGACTTCAGCCAGGCGACGGCGTCCTTCACGGTCTTCTGCTGACCGCCGACGGCGGCGAGCGCCTGGACGGCGGCGGCCGTGCTGTTGGTGTCGACGGGCGTCTCGGCGTCGCACTTCGCGGCGGGGTCGGCCCGGTAGGGCGCGAAGGCGCCGTCGGCGCACTGCTGGCCGGTGAGCCAGTCCACGGCCTTGTCCGCCGGGCGGACGTCGGCGGTGGTCTGCGCGAGCAGCGCGAGCGACTGGCGCCAGACGCCGTCGTACGTCGGGTCGGTGGTGCCGTAGAGGCCCGACGGCAGGGCGGGGGACGACGGGGACGGTGACGGGTCGGCGGCGACCGCGGGCGCGGCGGCGGCGCCCAGGACGGCTGTCGCGGCCAAGGCCACGGCGCAGCGGCGACGGACGTTCATGAGCGGCGGGTGCCTTTCCCTGTGCGGGGCGGGCAGCACGGGACACCCCCGGGCGGCTCGGCCCCGTATGCCTCGACGGTGCCCGTGCCGCGGCGGGCGCCGGGCACGTGAGCCGGTCACGGTCCCGTCCGGGCGATCCGGCTCACCCCCCCCGGGATGCTGGGAGGAAGGGGGGTTTACGGCTGCGGGTCAGCGCCGGAATTGCACCGGCTTCCTCCCGTACGGGTGTGATACGACCCGGCTACCTTACCCGTACGTGTGTCCGGGCGACCCCGGACCGGACGGTCCCCCGGCGCCCCCGCGCCCACCCCGCCCGTCGTGGCGTGAATCACCCGAGCCCCCCGTCACACCACTCCTTACCTGCCGGTAGATTCGGAGTCTCCGAGCGATCAAGTCGGAGACTTGTTCCAGATCGGCGTCCCGACGTAACCTCGCGGGATCGTGCAGGCAGAAGGGGACCGGAGTGACCGCTGAGGCCAGTCGGACGGGACCCCGTCAGGATCGCGCCGCCGACGGCATGCGACCGCTGCGCATCGCACTCCTCACCTACAAGGGCAACCCGTTCTGCGGCGGCCAGGGCGTCTACGTCCGCCACCTCTCCCGCGAACTGGCCCGTCTCGGCCACCGCGTCGAGGTCATCGGCGCCCAGCCCTACCCGGTCCTGGACGAGGGACTGCCCCACCTGACCCTCACCGAGCTGCCCAGCCTCGACCTCTACCGCCAGCCCGACCCCTTCCGCACCCCGGGGCGCGACGAGTACCGCGACTGGGTCGACGCGCTGGAGGTCGCCACCATGTGGACCGGCGGCTTCCCCGAGCCGCTGACGTTCTCGCTGCGCGCCCGCCGCCACCTGCGCGCCCGCCGCGGCGACTTCGACGTCGTCCACGACAACCAGACCCTCGGCTACGGCCTCCTCGGCGACGTCGGCGCCCCGCTCGTCACCACGATCCACCACCCCATCACCGTCGACCGGCAACTGGAGCTGGACGCCGCCGAGACCTGGCAGCGCCGCCGGTCCGTGCGCCGCTGGTACGCCTTCACCCGCATGCAGAAGCGCGTCGCCCGCCGCCTGCCGTCCGTGCTCACCGTCTCCGGCTCCTCCCGGCAGGAGATCGTCGCCCACCTCGGGGTGCGCGAGGACCGCGTCCACGTCGTCCACATCGGCGCCGACACCGACCTGTTCTCGCCCGACGCGTCGGTGGCGAAGGTACCGGGCCGGATCGTCACCACCTCAAGCGCCGACGTCCCGCTCAAGGGCCTGGTCTTCCTCGTCGAGGCGCTCGCCAAGACCCGCACCGAACACCCCGACGCCCACCTCGTCGTCGTCGGCAAGCGCCCCGCCGAGGGACCGGTGGCGCAGGCGATGGAACGTTACGGCCTCGAAGGCGCCGTCGAGTTCGTCAAGGGCATCTCCGACGCCGAACTCGTCGACCTGGTCCGCTCGGCGGAGGTCGCCTGCGTGCCCTCCCTGTACGAGGGGTTCTCGCTGCCCGCCGCCGAGGCCATGGCCACCGGCACGCCGCTGCTCGCCACGACCGGCGGGGCCGTCCCCGAGGTCGCCGGGCCCGACGGCGAGACCTGCCTGGCGGTCCGGCCGGGCGACGCGGGGGCGCTGGCCGCCGGAGTGAAGCGGCTGCTCGGCGACGCGGAACTGCGCGCCCGGCTCGGCGCGGCCGGCCGGGAGCGGGTCCTCGACCGCTTCACCTGGGCCCGCGCCGCCGAGGGCACGGTCGCCCGCTACCGCGAGGCCATCGCCCGCC
>NZ_JAVRHI010000480.1:0-43887 GCF_034105845.1 Streptomyces sp. CRN 30
CCCGGGGCCGCCGTCCCCGAGCACGGCGGCCCCGGCGCCCTCCGCGGCCGCGGCGGCCTCCCCGCTGGCCGTGAAGATCGACAACGCGCCCGCGGCCCGCCCCCAGACGGGCCTGGAGGCCGCGGACGTCGTCTACACGGAGCCGGTCGAGGGCGGGCTGAGCAGGCTGATGGCCCTGTACGCGACGAGGCTGCCGGAGACCGTCGGACCGGTACGCAGCGCCCGCGCGTCCGATCTGGAACTGCTCCGCCAGTTCGACCGCCCGACGCTCGCCTTCTCCGGCGCGCAGCGCAAGCTGCTGCCGGTCATCGACAAGGCGCCGCTCCGCTCCGAACAGCCGGACGACGACTCCGACTCCGACGCCTACGTCCGCGACAGCGGCCGGGCCGCTCCGCACAACCTGTATCTGCGGCCCGGCCGGCTGATGTCCACGGCGCCGGGGGCGGCGGCCCTGACCACCGGCTTCCAGTACGGCGCGGCACCCGCGGGCGGCCGGGCGGTGAGCACGCGCACGGTGCGCTACCCGGCGGCCCGGTTCACCTTCACCTGGTCGAGCGGCGGCGACCGCTGGCTGGTCGGCATGGACGGCGAACCGGCCGTGACGCCCGGCGGGAAGCGGCTGTCGGCCGCGACGGTCGTCGTGCAGTACGTCAAGGTCCGCGCCTCCGCCCTGCGGGACTCCCGGGGCAACCACTCGCCGTACGTCGAGACGGTGGGCACCGGTCGCGCGGAGGTGCTGCGGGGCGGGCGGGCCCACGCCGCGACCTGGCACCGGGCGGAGGCGGAGGACGGTACGGCGTTCACGGGCGCGGACGGGTCCGCGGTGCGGTTCGCCGAGGGACCGGTGTGGGTGGTGTTCACCCAGGCGCCCTGACCGGCGCCGCCCGCCCCTCCCTCGGTACCACTCGCCTCGCCGGCGCCGCTCGCCCCTCCCTCAGCGCGGCGCCGCCACCGGTTCCGCCGGGTTGCGCAGTCCCTCCGCCGCGTCCGAGACCCGTCGGATGAGGTCGAAGAAGAGAGCCTGCTCCGCCGGGGAGAGCGGGGCGAGGAACACCTGGTTCATCCTGGCCGTGCGCACGGTGAGCTTGCGGTGGGTGCGCGTCCCCTCGTCGGTCGGCCGGAGCAGCGAGCGGCGGCCGTCGCGCGGGTCGCGCACCTTGTCCAGCAGCCCGCGGCGGCTCAGCCGGGTGATCACCTCGGCGATGGTGGACCGGTCGAGCCCCACCCGCTCCCCCACCGTGCGCTGGTCCAGCCCCGGCTCCGCGACGAGCGCGTTGAGGACGGCGAACTGCGGCGAGGTGATCTCCTCGGAGACCATCGTGTTCCACAGCAGGTAGTGCGCCTGCTGCAGCCGCCGGGCCAGGTGCCCGGGATGGGTGGTCAGGTCCACCGCGGCCATGTGCGCTCCCGAGATCATGTTCGTTGGTGCACTGAACAATAGCGGGACGCGAACACCCTTGTCAGCGACCGTACGTGCCACCATGCGCGGGTGAACTGGGGTCTTGACGCCCCCGCCGACCGATGGCAGCGTGTGGGAAACCTCGCTGAAATACTCAGTGCCCTGACTAATTTCCGGTTCGGGCGCCTGAAAGAGATGGGGCTTCCCGTATGGACAAGGTGGTGGCCACGGCCGCCGAGGCGGTGGCCGACGTGCCGGACGGCGCGTCGCTGGCGGTGGGCGGTTTCGGTCTGAGCGGTGTGCCGAACGTGCTGATCGACGCGTTGTACGAGCGCGGCGTGAGCGGCCTCTCGGTGGTCTCCAACAACTGCGGGGCGATGGAGTCCGGGCTCGCGGTGCTGCTGGCGGCCGGCCGGATCGCCCGGGTGACCGGTTCCTACATCGGCGCCAACAAGGAGTTCGCCCGGCAGTACCTCGCCGGCGAGCTGGAGGTGGAGCTGATCCCGCAGGGCACCCTGGCCGAGCGGCTGCGGGCCGGCGGGGCGGGCATCCCGGCGTTCTACACCCCCGCCGGGGTGGGCACGCAGGTCGCCGACGGCGGACTGCCCTGGCGCTACGACGGCGACGGCGGTGTGGCGCTGGCCTCCCCAGCCAAGGAGGTGCGGGAGTTCGACGGCACCGAGTACGTGCTGGAGCGCGGGATCCGCACCGACTTCGCGCTGGTGCGGGCCTGGAAGGGCGACCGGCACGGCAATCTCGTCTTCAACAAGTCCAGCCGCAACTTCAACCCCCTCGCGGCGACGGCCGGGAAGGTCACGGTCGCCGAGGTCGAGGAGCTGGTGGAGCCCGGCGGGATCGACCCGGACGCGGTCCACCTGCCCGGCATCTTCGTACAGCGGGTCGTGGCCCTCACCCCGGAGCAGGCGGCCGGCAAGAAGATCGAGAAGCGCACGGTCTCCGCGCCCGTGGCGCGAGGGACGGTGAGCCAGTGATGGCCTGGACACGCGAGCAGATGGCGGCCAGGGCCGCGCGGGAGCTGCGGGACGGCCAGTACGTCAACCTCGGCATCGGCCTGCCCACGCTCATCCCCAACCACCTCCCGCCCGGCGTCGAGGTCACCCTCGAATCCGAGAACGGCATCCTGGGCACCGGCCCCTACCCGGCCGAGGACGCCGTCGACCCGGATCTCATCAACGCGGGCAAGGAGACGGTGACCGTCCTGCCCGGGGCGTCGTTCTTCGACTCGGCGCTGTCCTTCGGGATGATCCGCGGCGGGCACATCGACGTCGCCGTGCTCGGCGCGATGCAGGTCTCCGCCACCGGCGACCTGGCCAACTGGGCCGTCCCCGGCAAGATGATCACCGGGATCGGCGGGGCGATGGACCTCGTCCACGGCGCCCGTACCGTCATCGCCGTCATGACCCACACCGCCAAGGACGGCTCCCCCAAGATCCTCCAGCGGTGCGCGCTGCCCCTGACGGGCAAGGCGTGCGTGAACCGGATCATCACCGATCTCGGGGTCCTCGACGTCACCGACGAGGGACTGGTCCTCGTCGAGACCGCACCCGGGGTGAGCGCCGCCGACGTCGTCGCCAGGACCGACGCGGAAGTGACCGTCGCCGCGCCGCTCCGCGCCCGGGAGGCCCAGCTGTGAACCCCGTCTACCTCGTCGACGCCGTCCGTACCCCGTTCGGCAAGTACAACGGCGCGCTGGCGTCGGTCCGCCCCGACGACCTCGCCGCGCACACCGTCCGCGAACTCCTCGCCCGTACGCCCGCGCTGGACCCGGCCCGCGTCGAGGACGTCTACTTCGGCAACGCCAACGGCGCCGGGGAGGAGAACCGCAACGTCGCCCGCATGGCCGCCCTCCTGGCCGGACTGCCCACCAGCGTGCCGGGCGTGACCGTCAACCGGCTGTGCGCCTCCGGCCTCGAAGCGGTCGTCCAGGCCGCCCGTGCCGTCGCCGCCGGGGACGCCTCGATCGTCCTGGCCGGCGGCGTGGAGTCGATGACCCGCGCCCCCTACGTGCTGCCGAAGAACGACAAGCCGTTCCCGGCCGGGCACACCGAGCTGTACTCCACCACCCTGGGCTGGCGCATGGTCAACCCGGGGATGGACCCGCGGTGGACGATCCCGCTGGGCGAGTCGGCCGAACTCATCGCCGACAAGCACGGGATCAGCCGCGAGCAGCAGGACGAGTACGCCCTCGCCTCCCACCACAAGGCCGCCGCGGCGCGGGCCGCGGGCCGGTTCGACGCCGAGCTGGCGCCCGTCACGGTCCCGCGGCGCAAGGGCGAGCCGCTGGTCTTCGACGCCGACGAGAGCGTACGGCCGACCGCGTCCCTGGAGGCGATGGCCGAGCTGAAGCCCTCCTTCCGCACCGCGGGCGAAGCGGGAGCGGGAGCCACCGTCACGGCGGGCAACGCCTCCCCGCTCAGCGACGGCGCCGCCGCACTGCTCCTCGTCGACGAGGAGGGCCTGAAGGCCACCGGCCGCGAGCCGCTCGCCCGGATCAGCGCCACCGGTGTGCACGCCCTGGACCCCGACCACTTCGGGCTCGCCCCCGTCGAGGCCGTCAACCGCGCGCTGGCCAAGGCCGGGAAGTCCTTCACCGACCTCGACGTGCTGGAGCTGAACGAGGCGTTCGCCGCGCAGGTGCTGGGCTGCGTCGCCGAGTGGCCCGCCTTCGACCCGGCGGTCCTCAACCCGCAGGGCGGCGCCATCGCCCTCGGCCACCCCCTCGGCGCCTCCGGGGCCCGCCTCGCCGGCACCGTCGCCCACCAGCTCGCCCGCAAGGGCTCGGGCACCGGGGTCGCCACCCTCTGCATCGGCGTCGGCCAGGGCCTCGCCCTCGTCCTCGAACGATAGGAACCGGGAACCGTCATGACTCTCACCCAGCACGACATCGACGCGGAGATGGCCGCCGAGCGCGCCGCGTACGAGAAACGGCGCGCGGACGGCGCGCCGGCCGAGCACCACCCGCGCCGCGACCACGCCCCGTACCGCTCCTCGGTGCTGCGCCACCCGCGGCAGCCGCTGATCGCCATCGACGTCTCCCAGGACCCGGAGCTGGTGGAGCTGCACTCCCCCGCGTTCGGCGAGCGGGACCTCACCGCGATCGACAACGACCTCACCCGTCAGCACACCGGGGAGCCGGTCGGCGAGCGGATCACCGTCTCCGGCCGGCTGCTGGACCGGGACGGACGGCCCGTGCGCGGGCAGCTGGTGGAGATCTGGCAGGCCAACTCGGCCGGCCGCTACGCCCACCAGCGCGAGCAGCACGACGCGCCGCTCGACCCGAACTTCACCGGCACCGGCCGCACCCTCACCGACGACGACGGCTGCTACCGCTTCACCACGGTCCAGCCGGGCCCGTACCCGTGGCGCAACCACGTCAACGCCTGGCGGCCCGCGCACATCCACTTCTCGCTCTTCGGCTCGGCGTTCACCCAGCGGCTGGTGACGCAGATGTACTTCCCGAACGACCCGCTCTTCCCCTACGACCCGATCCTGCAGTCGGTGACCGACGACGCCGCCCGGCAGCGGCTGGTCGCGACGTACGACCACAGCCTGTCGGTGCCGGAGTTCTCGCTCGGCTACCACTGGGACATCGTGCTGGACGGCCCGGCCGCCACCTGGCTCGAAGAAGGGCGCTGACCAGCCATGACGAAAATCGACACCAGCAGCCCGCAGAGCGTGGCGCCCACTCCTTCGCACACGGTCGGGCCGTTCTACGGGTACTCGCTGCCGTTCCGCGGCGGTGAGGACATCGCCCCGGCCGGGCACCCCGACACGGTCACCGTGCACGGGTACGTGCTGGACGGCGAGGGGAAACCGCTGCCCGACGCGCTCGTGGAGATATGGGGCCCGGACACCGCGGGCGCCGTGCCGACGGCCGACGGCTCGATGCGCCGGGACCCGGCGACGGGTACGTACCTCGGGCGCAACGGCGTGGAGTTCACCGGCTGGGGCCGTATCCAGACCGACGCCGACGGCCACTGGTACGTACGGACGCTGCGGCCGGGGGCGCGGGGGCGCAGCGCTCCCTACCTCAGTGTGTGCGTCTTCGCGCGGGGCCTGCTCGTGCACCTGTTCACCCGGATCTATCTGCCCGGCGACGAGGCGGCGCTCGCCGCCGACCCGCTGCTGTCCCGGGTCCCCGGCGGGCGCCGCGACACGCTGATCGCGGGCGACGAGGGGAAGGGCACGTACCGTTTCGACATCCGCCTTCAGGGCGAAGGCGAGACGGTCTTCCTGGAGTACACGTGAGATCGGTGACGGACGGCGGCCTGCTCGCCCCCGGGTGGACGGGTTCCCCGGCCGCCGCCACGACGAGCGACCCGGCCTTCCTGCGGGCCCTGCTCGACGCGGAGGCGGCGCTGACCCGTGCCCAGGCCGCGCTGGGCCTCGCCCCGGGCGCGGCGGCGACGGCCGTGACGGAGGCCGTGGAGACCCACCCCTTCGACCCGGCGTCGATCGCCGAGCGGGCGCGCGGCGGCGGCAACCCGGTCATCCCGCTGGTCGCCGATCTGACGGCGGCGGCCGGTGCGGAGTACGGCCCGTACGTGCACCGCGGCGCCACCAGCCAGGACATCCTGGACACGGCGGCGATGCTGGTCGCCGCGCGGACCCTGGAGCCGGTCCTCGCCGACCTCGCGCGGACCGAGCGGGCGCTGGCGGGGCTCGCGGCGGAGCACCGGGACACCGTGCTGCCGGGCCGGACGCTGACCCAGCACGCCGTACCGACGACGTTCGGGCTGAAGGCCGCCGGGTGGCGGTCGCTGGTACTGGACGCGCGGGACCGGATCACCGCGGTCCGCGCGGCCCTGCCCGCCCAGCTCGGGGGCGCCGCGGGCACACTGGCGGCCTTCGCGGCGTACGGCGCCGACGACCCGCTGGCGCTGCCCGCCGCGTACGCCCGCGAACTGGGCCTCGCCGCACCGCTGTTGCCGTGGCACACGCTGCGTACGCCCGTCGCCGACCTCGCGGGCGCTCTGGCCACGGCGGCCGGCGCGCTCGGCAAGATCGCGGCGGATGTGCTCACGCTGGGCCGCACCGAGATCGCGGAGGTGGCGGAGGGCAGCGGCGGCGGCTCGTCGGCCATGCCGCACAAGGCCAACCCGGTGCGCGCCACCCTGATCGCGGCGGCGGCCCGGCGCGCGCCGCAGCTCGCGGCCACGCTGTACGGCTCGCTCGTCGCCGGGGACGAACGGCCCGCCGGGGCCTGGCACGCCGAGTGGGAGCCGCTGCGCGACCTGCTGCGGCTCACCGGCGGCGCCGCCCGGGACGCCGCCGAACTGGCCGAGGGGCTGCGGGTGCGACCCGAGGCCATGCGCGCCCATCTGGACCTGACCCACGGGCTGATCGTCTCCGAGCGGCTCTCCGCCGAGCTGGCACCGCTCCTCGGCCGGTCCCGGGCGAAGGAGCTGCTGACGGAGCTGGCGCGACGCGCGTACGAGGAAGGACGCGCCCTCGGTGAACTGCTCTCCTCCGTAACCGAGTTGAAGGACGTCGACGTGGCCGCGCTCACCGATCCCGCCCGTTACACCGGCAGCGCCGCTGCCCTCACCGACCGCGCACTGGAGCGACGTTGACCGACACACTCCTCGACCACCGCACCGAGGGCCCCGCTTCCGCTCCCCCGCTGCTGCTCGGACCCTCGCTCGGCACGTCGTACGCCCTGTGGGACCGGGTGGCGCCCGAACTGTCCGTCGCGCACCGGGTAGTGCGCTGGAACCTGCCGGGGCACGGCGGCAGCGCCGCGGAGCTGATCGGCGCCGGGGCCACCGTCGCCGACCTGGCCGCTCTGGTGCTGGCGCTCGCCGACTCGCTCGGCGTGGAGCGGTTCGCGTACGCGGGGGTGTCGCTGGGCGGCGCGGTCGGTCTGCACCTGGCGGTGCACCGTCCCGAGCGGCTGACGTCGCTGGCCGTGATCTGCTCGTCGGCGCACTTCAACGGGGCGAAGCCGTGGGAGGAGCGGGCCGCGCTCGTCCGTGCGGAAGGGCTGGGGCGGCTCGCGGAGGGCGCGGACCGGCGGTGGTTCACGCCCGGGTTCACCGTTCCGGAGCTGGTGCGTGACCACCGGGAGGCCGATCCGGAGGCGTACGCGGCCTGCTGCGACGCGCTCGCCGCGTTCGACCTGCGGGACCGGCTCGGCGACATCGCCGTGCCGACGCTGCTGATCGCGGGCCGCGAGGACCCGGCGACCCCGCCGGCCCAGCTGCGGGAGATCGCCGACGCGGTGCCGGGTTCGAGTCTGGTGGAGATTCCCGGCGCGTCGCACCTGGCGCCCGCCGAACGCCCCGAAGCGGTGCTGACCGCGCTCCGCGGTCACTTCGACGGGTACGCCCGGCGGGGCATGGCGGTCCGGCGGGAGGTGCTGGGCGACGCCCACGTGGACCGGGCGCAGTCCCGGCAGACGCCGTTCACGTCCCGGTTCCAGGACTTCATCTCGCGCTACGCCTGGGGGGAGATCTGGACCGACGAGACGCTGTCGCGCCGGGAACGCAGCATGATCACGTTGACCGCGCTGGTCGCGCACGGCCACTACGAGGAGCTGGCCATGCATGTACGGGCGGCGCGGCGCAACGGGCTGACGCCGGACGAGATCGGCGCGGTCCTGTTGCAGACGGCCGTGTACTGCGGGGTACCCGCGGCCAACTCGGCGTTCGCCACGGCCCAGCGGGTACTGGCGGAGGCGGACTGAGCCGTCCTGGCCGGGTGGCGGCCGGGCGTGGTGGGGGCCTTCGGCCGTTCGTCCGCCAGAAGGCTCACCAACATCTTGATGAGCCTTCTAGGCGTGGGTGGAGAGTTCGGTGAGGGCCGTGGTCGCCCTGGCCACCAGGCCGTCCGCGCCGCAGGAGCGGGCCAGGGTCAGGCCCCGCTCCAGCTCGCTCGCCGAGCGGGCGACGATCCCGTACTCGACCCGGGCGGCGGCGTGCTCGTACTGGCACGGCGACGCCTCCAGGTAGGCCGCGGCCTGTGCGGCGAGCCGGACCGCGCGCCGTCCGGTCTCCAGCGCGGCGGCGCAGCGCAGGGCCTCGCCGATCGCGGTGTCCGTGCCGAACCGCTCGGCCTGCCGACGGGCGTCGGAGGCGAGCCGGGCGGCGCGGACGGGGTCCTGCCCGGCGAGCGCCCGCGCCAGGTCGACCGCCCAGGGGACCATGACGGGGTTGTGATGACCGCGCGCGGCGGCCGCCTTCTCCGCGGCCTCCAGTTCGTTGATCCCGTCCTCGACGCGGCCGACCGCGAGCAGCAGCCGTCCCCGTACCGAACGGGGGTCGGGCAGCACGATCGTGGACGGGTAGGGCGGCGCGAAGTCGTACTGCTGGGCGACCTTCCAGGCCTCGTCGACATGGCCGCGGGCGAGCAGCGTGTCGACCAGGTTGCACGTCGCCGACCAGTACAGCGGCAGCCCGCGGCCGACCCGCTCGGCCAGTCGCAGCGACTCCCGCAGGGACTTCTCCGCCTCGATGAGCCGGCCCCGCCTGCGGTGGCCGAGGCCCAGGTAGGCATGGGCGAGGGAGAGGTGGCCGCCGCTCCAGCCGGCCGTCTCATAAGCGCGCAGGGCCTCGGTGAAGAGGGTCTCGGCCCGGTCCAGCCGGTCGGTGTACGCGTAGGCGCTGGCCAGCATCATCAGCAGTTCCAGGCCCCACTCGGTGTCGGTCCAGCCGAGTCCGGGGGCGAGACGGCCGTTGACGAGGGCGCGGTCGCACACTTCGGCGACCTCCTCGGCGTTCTCGCCGTGGGTCATGGCGTCGAAGCCGCGCAGGATGAGCAGCGCCCGCTCGGCGTTGTCCCGGCCGGTGCAGGTACGGGCGAGGCCGGCGAGGCGCGCGGAGCGGCCGGGCGCGGCGGACTCCCCGGCGTGGATGCCCTCCCACATGTACTGGACGGCCTGGAGCCGCATCCGGGCGGGGCCGTCGGGGTGCAGGGCGGCCTCCGCCTCGACGGTGCGGACCGCCTCCTCCAACTGGTCGTTGTGGAGCAGCGCCTGGGAGAGCCGGAAGACGGCGTCGACGCGGGCGCCGCCCTCCAGGCCCGGCAGCCCGGCGGCCTCCATGCCGAGGGCCTCGCGCAGGTGGCCGATGGTGCGGGCGGGTGCGGTGAGGAGGGTGGCACAGCCGAGTTCGTAGAGCACGCGCGCGTGGACGTCGGGCCGCGGCGGCTCCTCCAGGGCGCGTTCCAGGCAGTGGCGGGCGGCGTCGGGGGCGCCGACGGCGAGGTGCTCGCGGGCGGCCTGGCGCAGTTGCTCGACGAGTTCCTCGTCGTCGTCGGGGTGGACCTGGAGCAGGTGCCGGGAGGCCGCGGCGGCGCCGAGGCCGGAGTCGGTGACGAGCTGGGCGGCGATGCCGTGCATCGCGCGGCGCAGCGCGTCCGGGATGGAGTCGTAGACCGCGGTGGCGATCAGCGGGTGGACGAACTCCAGGTCGCCGTCGGCGGCCCGGCCGCCCGCCGGGTCTGGGGCGGTGAGGATACGGGCGTCCCGCAGGAGTTCGGCGCAGCGCGCGGCGGCGTCGCGGTCGAGGGTGGCGAGGGCGGCGACCATGGAGACGGTGATGCCGGTGCCGAGGATGGCGGCGGCCCAGGCGAACCGGGTGGCGTCGATGCCGAGTTCTTCGAGGCGGGCGACTAGACCGCCGCCGCGGGCCGCGCGGTTCAGGGCGCGCAGTTCGGTGGCGTTGGCCTCGACGGGTTCCAGTTCGCTGTCGCGGACCTTGGCGAGGAGTTCGACGGTGTCGTACGGGTTGCCGCCGGTGACGGCCCACACCTCGCGGCAGAACGGGGCGTCGGCGGTGGCGCCGAGGGTGGCGCGGGTGAGCCCGGCCGACGCCTCGGGGGTGAGGGCGCTGAGGGTGGCGGGGGTGTGGTCGGCGAGAGCGGCGATCGTTTCGAGGTGGCGGGCGCTCTCGCCGGTGGCGTCGCCGGGGCGGAGGGCGGCGACGACCAGGACGGACAGCTCGCCGAGGCGTTCGGCGAACGCGGCGAGCCAGCGGAGGGTCTCCTGGTCGGCCCAGTGCAGGTCGTCGATGAGCAGGACGAGCGGCCACTCGCGGCGGGCGAGGCGGCGGACGGCGGCGACGAGGCCGTCGCACACGCCCTGCGGGTCGGCCTGCCGCTCGCCCGGGTCCGCTATGCCGAGGGCGGGGCCGGCGATGTCGTACCAGTCGCCGAGGTACTCGCGGGCCTCCTCGGGGAGCATCGACACGAGGGCGGGCTGGAGCAACTGCCGTACGACGTTGAAGGGGACGGACCGCAGGGTCTCGCCGCCGCGGGCGGACCAGACGGCGCAGCCGCGGGCTTCCGCGAGGCGGCGGGTCTCGGCCAGCAGGGCCGTCTTGCCGAGGCCGGCGTCGCCGCTGAACAGGAGCAGCGTGCCGGTGGACGAGCCGTCCGCGCAGAGGGTGTCGACCGCCCGTGCGGCCGCGGCGACCTCGTCGTCACGCTCCCACAGGGAGGCCGAGGCGGCGGCCTTGGGCCGTACCTCCGTCATCCCGCTACCTCCCCTAATCGCCCGAACGACGTACAGGCGTCGAGCCTATCCGCCCCGAGGCGTCGGTGGCGTGCGGTCGCGGCGGGTCTTGCGCAACCTGGCACGGTCGGGTAAGGAACGGCGGCGGCCTCCTCAACAGTCGTACAGGACGTGCGATTTGGGAGGGAATACGCCGTTCACGGCCGTGGTCGCGGGGGTGTCCGTGGCGGGGTGGCGGGGAACCGTCCGGAAGAGACCCATCCCTCTCATACGACTTTCACCGACGCCTCATACGGTGGGGACATGACGCAGGAGACTCCTCCCGGGTGGTACCCGGACCCCGGGCAGACAAGTGACGGTCCCGCCACCGAGCGCTGGTGGGACGGCAGGGCGTGGACGGACCGGATCCGTCCCGTGGGGGGTCGGCCGGAGGAGGCGGCCGGCGCGGGCGGTGGCGACGGTACGTCCGAGGACGACGGTACCGCCGGGCCCTCGGAGCCCGGTGTGCCGGGGCGGCCGCCGGTGGCCGACGCGGCGCCCGACCGGGCAGCCGCGGCCCCCGCGATACCCGGCCCCGAGCCGACGGACACCCCGGCCCCCCGGACCACGCCGACGGCCGGCACCGCGCCCGAGGCCACAGCGGTGGACGGCACCGCATCCGGGGCCGCGGGTGCGGGTGCGGGTGCGGGTGCCTCTGACGTGGCGGCCGGTGGGCCGGAGGGGACTCCGGAGGGCGCGTCCGGCCGGCCGATCCCGGACGGCGGCCCCGGCCAGCCGACCCCGGAGGGCACCTTCGGCCAGCCGGAGGCTCCGGGAGGCGCCTATGGGCAGCCGCAGGCCCCGGAGGGCGCCTATGGGCAGCCGCAGGCCCCGGAGGGCACCTCCGGGCAGCCGCAAGCCCAAGAGGGCACCTACGGCCAGCCGCAGGCCCCGGAAGGCGCCCCGGGCCGGTCGGCCGCGGAAGGGGCCCCCGGACAGTCGCCCTCCCCCGGCGCTCCCGGACATCCCGGCTCCGCCCCCGTGGCCGGACAGCCCCTCCCGGAGGGTGCTCACGGGCAGCCCTTCCCGGACGGGGCCCCCGGGCAGCCGGGGCCGTCGCCCGCCTACGCCGCCTACCCCGCGCATCCGGGTTACCCGGGATACCCGGTCCAGCCGCAGCCCCCGGCGCGCAGGCGCGGGCTGCGGACCGGGATCGCCGTCGGCATCGCGGCGGCGGTGCTCGCGAGCATCGGGGTCGGGGTGTACGCGCTGGCCGGTGACGGCGGCTCCGGCGACAACCGTGCCGACTCCCGGCAGAGCCCGGACGGCCGGGGCGGCGACGGCCTGCCGGACAGCCCGTTCGGCGGGCCCGGCGGCGGCTCCGGCGGCAACGGGGAGTCGCCCGCCCCCGAGGGCTCCGAGGGCACCGGCGGCTCCGAGGCCCCCCGCATCGAGAGCGGCTCGGTGCCGGACGCCGTCAGCGGCATCAGCATCCCCGTCCCGGACGGCTGGTACGGCCAGGAGCTGACCGTCGGCGCCCAGATCTCCTCGGACGAGACGTACAAGTGCCCCGGCGACACCGCGTCCTCCTGCACCAAGGGCGGCGCCTACTCGGCGCCCGCGATGGTGCTGGGCACCGAGGGCTCCACCGCCGAGGAGATCGCGAAGGCGGACATCGAGGCCAACGCCGAGGAGTCCTACGGCGGGGACAGCTACGGCTCGATCACGTCGCACGACGTCCTGTCGTCGAAGGCGGTCACCGTGGCCGGGCAGAAGGGCTACCAGGTCCGCTGGAAGGCGGTCACGAGCAAGGGCTCCGACGGCTACGTCCAGTCCCTGGCGTTCCCCTCGCCGGCCAACCCGCAGCAGATCGTCGTCGTCCGTACCGGTGTCGACGTCGACCAGGAGCAGTCCGTGATCGACGAGATCACCGAGGGCATCAAGGTGTCCTCGGGCGGCTCGGGCAACGGCCAGGACGTCTGAGACGCCGGTGCCGTCCGAGACGTCCGACCGGCTCCGCCCCGGACGCGATCGGCCGGGTGGAACGCCCTTCCGCTCAAAGGGCGCCCCACCCGGCCGGGGGGTGCGCGCCGCCCCCGTCCCCACGGTGCGGCGCGAGCAGGCCACCGTCCAGTCATCCCACGGACGGTGACCTGGGTCTTCAGGTCAGGCCCAGCGCGGGGAGCACCGCCGCCTCCACGAAGCGGACCAGGTAGTCCCCGTCGGCGTTCTCGCCCTCCATCACGGGCCGGATGCGCAGCACGCCGAACATCTGGACCGGCACGAACTCCAGCGCGGGATGGTCCGCGGCCACCTCGCCCCGCTCGACGCCGCGCCGCAGGATCGCCCGCAGCGCGGCGATCTCCGGCTCGACCAGCGCCTCGCGCAGCGCCAGCTTCAGCTCCGGGTCCTGCACGACGGCGTGGCCGAGCGCCTGGAGCAGCCGGGTGTCCTTGCCCGACCACTCACCCGCGGCCCGCGCCGCCAGGCGCAGGTCCCCGGCGAGCGAACCGGTGTCGATGCCCGCGAACCGTACCCGCCGGTGCGACCGCAGGGCCGCCGCGACAAACTGGGGCTTCGTCCGCCACTGCCGGTAGAGCGTGGACTTGCTGCACCGCGTGGTGGTGGCGATGCCCTCCATGGTCACGGCGTCGTAGCCGCACTCGCGGACCTGGTCGAGGACGGCGTCGAGGAACTCCTGCTCACGCTCGGGGGTGAGCTTGGAGCGCCGCGAGGCACCGGCCGTCTCCGGCCGTTCCGCCGCCCGCGATGTCACAGTCGCCGCTCCTCGCTCGTCTCCGGTACGTCCGGCCGGTCCGGTGTCCGCGTCCAATTCCCCACCCCCGGAACCCATTTCCGCCGGCCGAACCATCGGTACGTCAGTGTATCGATACGCCAGTGTACCGGTACTCGGCCGTATCGGTACACTGGCGTATCGGAACGAAACCGTATCGATGACTCGTACCCGCCCGGTACCGATGAATCGACCCGGCGAGAGCCGTCAGAAGACCACGCACACCAGACCACGCACACCGTCAGCGAAGGGGCCGGGGGATGACAGCCCGCACCGAGCCTGCAGAAGCGGAGCCGGACACACCGGCCAGGCCGCCCCTGGTCCGCGAGCTCCTGCTCGTGGCCGGGCTCTTCCTCGTCTACAAGCTCGGCCGGCAACTGGCGGCCGGCCACACCGGCGAGGCGTTCGGCAACGCGCGGCACGTGTGGGACCTGGAGCGGTGGCTGCGCCTGCCCGCCGAGTCGGCGGTGCAGTCGCTGCTGCTGCACGGCGACACCCTCGTACACGTCGCCAACACCTACTACGCGACCGTGCACTTCCCGGCCACCGCCGCCTTCCTCGTCTGGCTGTACCTGCGGCGGCCCGCGCACTACGTGTGGGCCCGCCGGGTGCTGGCCGCCGTGACCGGCGCGGCGCTGGTGCTGCATCTCACGTTCCCGCTCGCGCCGCCGCGGATGCTGCGCTCCACGGGCCTGGTGGACACGGCCCGGGTGTACGGGCCGTCGGTCTACGGGCCGCCGAAGACGGACACCCTGTCGAACCAGTTCGCGGCGATGCCGTCGCTGCACTTCGGCTGGGCCCTGATGGTGGCGGTCGGCCTGATCGTCGCCACCCGGTCCCGCTGGCGGTGGCTGTGGCTGCTGCACCCGCTGCTGACGCTGCTGGTGATCGTGGGCACGGCGAACCACTACTGGCTGGACGTGCTCGCGGCGACGGCTCTGCTCGGTCTGGCCCTCGCGGCGATCCGGCTGCCGAGCCGCCGGCCCGCCGTCCGGCTCCCTCGCCCCCGGCCCCGTCCGCGGGTCGAGGAGCGGCGCCCGCTGGTGGGGGCGGGCCGATGAGCGCCGCGCTCGTCGCCGTCGTCCTGTCGCTGGTCTCGGCCGTCGCGTACGCGGGTGCGGCCGTCGCCCAGGAGCGGCTGGCGGCCCGCCGTCCGGGTACGGGGCTGCTGCGGCTGCTGAGCAGCGGCGCGTGGTGGTGGTCGGTCGCGCTGAACGCGTCGGCGGCGCTGCTGCACGTCGGGGCGTTGAAGTACGGCCCGCTCACCGTCGTCCAGCCGCTGGGCGCGCTGACCCTGGTCGCGGCGGTCCCGCTGGGGGCGCGGCTCGCGGGCCGGCGGGTCAGCGCGGTCGAGTGGCGCGGTACGGGGCTGACCCTGCTCGGGCTGGGCGCGTTGCTGGTCACGGCGTCCGGTCCGGCCCCCGACGACGTGCTGAGCGTGCCGGAGGCGCTGGCGGTGGCCGGGGTGACGGCGGTACTGATCGGCGGGCTGGCCCGGCCGGGCGCGCGGCCGGGGCTGCGGCACGCGAGCGCCTCCGGGGTCGCGTCCGGGGTCGCCTCGGCGCTCACCCAGACCGTCACGGTCGCCGCCACCGACCGCACCGGGCCGCTGCTGAGTGTGCAGGTGGTCGGGGTGGCGGTGCTGGTGGCGGCGTTCGCCGCGGGTGGGCTGCTGCTGTCGCAGACGGCGTACCGGGGCGGGCTGGGCGCGCCGCTCGCGGTGGTCACCCTGGCCAATCCGGTGGCCGCGGCGGCGATCGGCGTGGCCCTTCTCGGCGAACGCCTGCGCGGCGGCCCGGCGGGCGCGTTGCTGGCCCTGGCGGGGGCGGCGCTGGCCGCGTGGGGTGTCCTCCTGCTGACCCGAGCGACCCCGCTGCCGGCACCGGCTGGGGCACCACCCGGCGCCCTCACCCCGTCCCCGGCGACCGCACCCGTCCCGCTCCACCCGACCGCCGTGGCGGCGGGCCCCGGCCCGGCGCTCCACCCGGCCGCCGTCGCGGCGGACCCCGGCCCGGACGGCACCCCGGGCGGGAACACGGTTCCGGGCAGTGGTGGAGGCGGGGGTGCGGAGACCGCCCCGGACGGCGGCGAAGCCACCGGCCCGGAGCGGCGGATCACCGTCCCGTCCCCTCGCCGCCCCCGCCGCCGCGACCGCCACCACCTCACGCCTCTGTAGACGGCGACCACGCCGACACCACCCACCCCGGCGCCCCGGCCCCGGCCGGGGGCCGGGTGACCGGCCGGGAGCCGGGTGACCGGCCGGGGGGGCCACCGTCGGCCCCCAGCCAGGAACCGGGCCGGAATACGGCACAGGCGGCACAGGCGGCACCCCTGACTGCCCCGGAGGCGGCGGCGGAACCCGAAGGAACAGCCGGCCGGCCGACGGCGGCGGACAGCGGCCCCGCCGCGCCAGGGACCGCCACCCCGGCCGACGGCCGCACCACCCCGCTCACACGCCGGCGCGTCACCCCACCCGGCACGCGCCACCCGGCGCTACGCACCGCGCCGCACCCACCCGGCTACCGCCCGGCTACCGCGTGGCGATCGCCGGGTCGCTCACCCCGGCTCGGCCGTTCTCGACGTGGCCCGCGAAGCGGCGCAGGAACGTCGGGTCGGAGGCGGACGTGACCGTCACGTCGTACCAGCGGTGGCTCGCCGTGAGGTCGACGGTGTGGCGGACCGTGGCGCCGGGGCGGACGGTGAGCGTCTTGGCGCGGCCGGTGTAGGCGTTGGCGACCTTCAGCCGTACCGTCCCCGCGCCACGGTTGGTGAGCGTCAGCTCGACGTCGTCGCGGACGTGCCGGGCGGTGGCCTCGGGCCCGGCGGACCCGGCGGCCGACTTCAGGACCCGCAGGAAGCCGTTGGGGCCGTGCACGGTGAGGTCGTGGACGCCGCCCGAGTACGCGCCGTTCCACGTGTCGGAGATCCGCTTCCCGGCCTCGGTGGTGTACGTCCAGGGGCCGTCGGTGCGGTTGCCGGAGGTGACGAGGAACGCGGCGCCCGCCCGGTCGCCGGAGGCGAAGGTGAGGGTGAGCGTCCCGGCGGCCGGGTCGGCCGACCCGTCCACCAGCGGCGCGTACCGCAGCGGCCGGGCGGGGCGCAGCCCGCGCTCCTGCCGGGGCATGCCGGGTTCCGCCGGGGGCGTGGGCCGGTAGTCGGGGTGGCGCTCGCGGTCCTGCGGCGCGTAGCCGTCGGTGTCGGGCAGCCGGGCGGGCCGGGTGTCCTTGCGGGAGAAGTCGAAGGCGGCGGTGAGGTCACCGCAGACCGCGCGCCGCCAGGGCGAGATCTGCGGCTCGTGGACGCCGAAGCGGCGCTCCATGAAGCGCAGGATCGAGGTGTGGTCGAGGGTCTCGGAGCAGACGTAGCCGCCCTTGCTCCAGGGGGAGACGACCAGCATGGGGACGCGCGGGCCGAGCCCGTAGTGGCCCTCGGCGTACCGCGCGCTGCCGGGGAAGACGTCGAGGGAGACGTCGGCGGTGGACCTGCCCTGCGCGGCGGACTTCGGCGGGAGCGGCGGCACGAGGTGGTCGAAGAAGCCGTCGTTCTCGTCGTAGGTGATGAACAGGGCGGTCTTCGCCCACACCTCGGGGTCGGAGGTCAGCGCGTCCAGGACCTGGGAGATGTACCAGGCGCCGTAGTTCGACGGCCAGTTGGAGTGTTCGGAGAACGCCTCGGGCGCGGCGATCCAGGAGATCTGCGGCAGCTTCCCGGCCTTGACGTCGGCGCGCAGCACGTCGAAGTAGCCGTCGCCGCCCGCCGCGTCGGTGCCGGTGCGGGCCTTGTCGTACCAGGGGTCGCCGGGGGCCGCGTTCCGGTACTTGTTGAAGTACAGGAGGGAGTTGTCACCGTAGTTGCCCCGGTAGGCGTCGTTGATCCAGCCCCAGCCGCCGGCGGCGTCGAGGCCGTCGCCGATGTCCTGGTAGACCTTCCAGGAGATCCCGGCCGCTTCGAGGCGCTCGGGGTACGTCGTCCAGTCGTAGCCGAGTTCGTCGTTGCCGAGGACGGGGCCGCCGCCCTTGCCGTCGTTGCCGGTGTGGCCCGACCACATGTAGTAGCGGTTGGGGTCGGTGGAGCCGATGAACGAGCAGTGGTAGGCGTCGCAGACGGTGAACGTGTCGGCGAGGGCGTAGTGGAAGGGGATGTCCTCGCGGGTCAGGTACGCCATGGTGGTGGTGCCCTTGGCGGGCACCCAGCGGTCGTACTTGCCGTCCCGGTACGCCTCCTGGCCGTCGGGCCAGCTGTGCGGGAGCCCCTCCAGGAACTGCATGCCGAGGTCGTCGGCGTCCGGGTGGAAGGGCAGCACCTCGGTGCCGTCGGCCTTCGTCTGGTGCCAGACCGACCTGCCGCTGTCGAGGGTGACCGGGTGCGGGTCGCCGAAGCCGCGGACGCCGCGCAGGCTGCCGAAGTAGTGGTCGAAGGAACGGTTCTCCTGCATCAGGACGACGATGTGTTCGACGTCCTCGATCGACCCGGTGCGGTGGTTGGCCGGGAGCGCGGCGGCCCGCTGGATGCTGGCGGAGAGCGCGCTGAACGCCGTGGTGGCGCCCGCGATCTGGAGGAATCGACGCCTGTTGACTTCGGGCATGGGGGTGGTGGGCCTCTCGCCTCGGTGATGTCCTACCGGCCGGGAGTGTTGCAGGAGCACCGAACGACAGGGAAGGGTCGGGTGGCGCCTGCGTGAAGGTCACGGGTACGCGGGGTGCGAGGAACCCCCTGGGGCGTCCCCACGGGTCCACTCCGCGCGTCGACCGCTCACGTCCACTCCGTGCGTCAACGCGCGAGGGACGCTCACACGGGAGGGGTGACGCGAACTCGCCACTTCGGACAGATAAGCCGCCGAAAGTGACCAAGACTGTCCTCGACACGGCAAACAGCGCCCAGGCCGCTTCGACCTGAGTCCTGTTGTGCTGCACTGTCCGGCATCGATCGGACAGCGGTCGACCACGCGCGCGCTCGCAGGCCGCGAGCCGGTGCGGGACATCGAATGAGGCACGCCATGTCAGTGAACGCCGCGCACGGCACCACCAACGAGGACCGGCTCTTCCGGGAGCTGGTGACGTCTTCGCAGGACGCCATCCTGATCAAGACCCTGGCCGGAGAGATCACCTTCTGGAACACCGCCGCGCAGCGCCTGTACGGCTACGCCCCGCAGGAGGCCCTCGGCCGGCACATCGGCATGCTCATCCCGCCCCACCTCAAGGACGAGGAGGCCGAGCTGCTCCGGCGCATCGGCCGCGGCGAGCGCATCGAGCACTACGAGACGCGCCGCACCACCAGCGACGGCCGCGTCCTCGACATCGACGTCACCCTCTGGCCCGTGCAGGGCCCCGACGGCACCGTCATCAGCGCCTGCTCCATCACCCGCGACATCACCGACCGCAAGCGCGCCGAGGCCGAACTGGCCACGCTCCACGCCCAGCAGCGGCACATCGCCCTGGCCCTGCACCTGATGGGCATCTCCGAACCGGTGCCCGGGGTGCTGGCGGCCAGCCGCTACCTGCCCTCGCTCCAGGGCCAGGGGGTCGGCGGCGACTGGCTGGACGTGATCGATCTCGGCGCCGGGCGGGTCGGGGTGTTCGTCGGCGATGTGATGGGGCGGGGCCTGGACGCGGCCGTCGTCATGGGCCAGCTGCGGTCGGCGGCCCGCGCACTGGCGGTGGCGGGGCTGGAGCCGGGTGAGCTGATGAAGGCCCTGGACGTGTTCACGCACAGCCTGCCCGAGCAGTTCGTCACCTGCGTCTACCTCCAGGCCGACCCGGGCCGCGGCGAGGTCGCGGCGTGCTCGGCCGGTCATCTGCCGGTGCTGCTGGTGGGTCCCGACGCGGCGGTCACGCCGTACCCGGTGCCGATCAACGTACCGCTGGGCGTGGGCGGTTCGCCGCACGAGCAGGTCCGGCTGCCGCTCCCGCCCGGCTCGACGCTGGCCCTGTACACCGACGGGCTGGTGGAGACCGCCGCCACCGATCTCGACGACCAGCTGGAGCTGCTGGCCACCGCGTTGCGTACGTCCTTCCGGGCGGGCGCCGGCCTGGAGGCGGCCGCCGACGAGGTGCTGCGCACCCTGCTCCCGGACAGCGTCACCTGCGCCGACGACGTCACGCTGCTGCTCATCGGCTTCCCCACCGTCCCCTTGGACGCCGCGGAGCTGACGCTGCCCGCCGAGCCCGCCTCGGTCCCCGCGGGACGGCATTTCCTCCGCGGCCACCTGGGCGCGTGGGCTCTGGACGCGCTGGCCGACTCCGCCCAGTTGCTGGTGTCGGAGCTGCTGACCAACGCGGTGTGCCACGCGCGGGGCCCGCTGGTCCTGCGGATCTGGCACAGCGCCCGGGAGCTGGGCGTGGAGGTCACCGACCGCAGCGTCCCCCGTCCCCGGGCCCGTCCGGCGGACGCCGCCGCGGAGCACGGCCGGGGCCTGCTCCTGGTCGAGTCCCTCGCGGACGCCTGGGGCACCCGCCCGGACACCGACGGCAAGACCGTCTGGTTCACCTTCCTCACCCCCCGCCAGGACGTCGCCCCGCCCCCGCACTTCCCGCAACAGGCGGAGCTGCGGGGGAAGCTGGGCGGACGCCTGCCGTGACCAGGGGGGCCGCCGAGGCCCGTCCCGCGCGCTTCCGTCCGGCGGAAGTCTCCTTGCCCCGCCTCCGCGTCCCTCACGACGCTGAGGACGACCAGGGCACGCGGGGCAATGTCGCCCCGCCGACAGGACGGGGCCGTCATGCCGCACATCACCGCCTTCGCCAGGAACCAGTGGTACGTCGCCGCGTTCGCCCACGAGGTCGGGCGGGAGCCGCTCGGACGGACCGTGCTCGGGGAGCCGCTCGTGCTGTGGCGCACCGAGGAGGACGGTGGCGCGGTGGTGCTGCACGACCGGTGCGTGCACCGGCGCTATCCGCTCTCCGAGGCGCCGACCCGGCTCGACGGCGACCGGATCGTGTGCGGCTACCACGGGTTCACCTACGACTCCACCGGCACCTGTGTGTCCGTGCCGGGGCAGGCGCGGGTGCCGCGGACCGCCCGGGTCGCCGCCTATCCGGTGGCCGAGCGGGACTCGCTGGTGTGGGTGTGGATCGGCGACCCCGCGCTCGCCGACCCGAACGCCGTCCCCCGGGCCCGGCACCTGGACTCCCCCGGCTGGGTCACCGTCCGCGGCATGGAGCCGATCGACGCCGACCACGGGCTGCTGGTCGACAACCTCCTCGACCTGTCGCACGAGACGTATCTGCACGGCGGGTACATCGGCACCGCCGAGGTCGCCCGGACGCCCATCACCACCGAGGTCGACGAGGCCGCCGGGATCGTCCGGGTCGGCCGGCACATGGACGACGCCGAGTGCCCGCCGTTCTACGCCAGGTCCACCGGGATCACGGGGCGGATCGACCGGTGGCAGGACATCGAGTACCACGCACCCTGTCTGTACCTGCTGCACAGCCGGGTCGCGCCGACGGGTACGGCGCCCGGGGCCGACGGCCACGACCCGCACGCCTTCCACACCGAGATCACGTACGCCATCACGCCGTCCGCGGACGGCCGGGTGTACGACTTCTGGGCGGTCTCCCGGGACTGGGCGACGGACGACGCCGAGGTCACCGAGTACCTGCGGGCGAACAACCACACCGTGGTCATGCAGGACGTCGACGCGCTCAACCTGCTCCAGCGCTCGCTGGGTTCGGAGCGCACCGGCTACCAGGAGCTGAGCATCGGCATCGACGCCGGCGGGCTGGCCGCCCGCCGCATCCTCGCCCGGCTGGCCGAGGAGGGCGAGAAGCCCGTGGAGCACGTCCGGTGACCGCGTTCGAGGTGGTGCTGGCCCGCAGCGGCCGCAGCGTCGTCGTCCCCGAGGACGTCTCGGTGCTCGACGCCCTGCGCGCGGCCGGTGTCGACGTGCTGTACTCCTGCGCGGAGGGCATCTGCGGCACCTGCGAGACCGACGTGGTCGAGGGCGTCCCCGACCACCGGGACTCGGTGCTCACCGAGGCGGAACGGGCGGCCGGGGAGACGATGCTCATCTGTGTCTCCCGGTGCCGTGGGGAACGCCTCGTGCTGGACCTGTGACAGTCACTGTCAACAACAATGTCAACACTTCGTGACTGCACGGGCATTGACCATTACTTCCCCTGAGCCCTACGTTCCCGGTCAGCACGGTCGTGCTGTTCGCGCACAAACTTCCACAGGGGGAGTCATGCGTCGTCTGCTCATCGGTCTCACCGCCGTATCCGTCCTGGTCACCACGGTGGCCTGCGGCTCCTCCGACTCCGGGGGGTCGGACGAGGCCGACTCCTCCGGCGGGGTCACCACCGTCAAGGTCGGCCTCATCCCCATCGTCGACGTCGCTCCCCTCTATCTGGGCCAGAAGAAGGGCTTCTACGAGAAGCACGGGCTGAAGCTGTCCCCGACCCTCGCGCAGGGCGGCGCCGCGATCGTGCCCGGAGTGACGAGCGGCCAGTTCCAGTTCGGCTTCTCCAACATGACCTCGCTGATGATCGCCGAGTCCAACGACGTCCCCGTGAAGGCGGTCGCCAACGGCATCGCCTCGACCGGCGTCCAGGGCAAGGACTTCGGCGCGCTCACCGTCAAGGGCGACAGCCCGGTGAAGTCGGCGAAGGAGCTGGAGGGCAAGAAGGTCGCCATCAACACGCTGAAGAACATCAACGAGACCGCCGTACGGGCCTCGGTGACCAAGGCCGGCGGCGACCCCGACAAGGTGAACTTCGTCGAGATGGCCTTCGACCAGATGCCGGCCGCACTCGACGGCGGGCAGATCGACGCGGCGATGGTCGTCGAACCGGCGCTCGCCACCATCAAGAGCCAGGGCGGCCGGGAGATCGCCTCCTCCATGGTCGACATCGCGCCGAAGCTCACCGTCGCCATGTACTTCGCCTCCACGCGGTACACGGAGGAACACCCGGACGTGGTGAAGAAGTTCCAGGAGGCCACCGCCGAGTCCCTCGCCTACGCCGACAGCCACCCCGACGAGGTCCGCTCCATCGTCACCACGTACACCAAGATCCCCGCGGACGTGCTGGCGAAGGTCACCCTGCCCAAGTGGCCGGCCGATCCGAACCGCGCCTCCATCGAGGAACTGGCCCGGCAGGGCCAGGAGGGCGGCCTGTTCAAGCAGGAGCCCGACCTGGACGCGCTGCTGCCGTGAGAGGAGCCAACGCCGCGCTGGGCGCGGCCGGACTCGCGGCCTTCCTCGTCCTCGGCGAGGCGGTGCCGCGGCTCGGCCTGGTCGAACGGGACTACTTCCCGCCGACCAGCAGCGTCGCCGACGCCCTGGTCACCGAGGCCGGGGACACCGCCTTCTGGACCGCCCTCGGTGACACCCTCACCGGCTGGGCGCTCGGTCTGGCGATCGCCGTCGCCGCCGGGATCGTCGCCGGAGTCGTCCTGTCGGTGGTGCCGTACCTGCGCGAGGCGACCTCCTCCACCGTCGAGTTCCTCCGCCCGATCCCGTCGGTGGCGCTGATCCCCCTGGCCGTCCTCCTCTACGGCACCGGACTCCGCTCGGTGCTGCTCCTCGTCGTCTACGCCTCCTTCTGGCAGGTGCTGATCCAGACCCTGTACGGCGTCCAGGACGTCGACCCGGTGGCGGAGGAGACGGCGCGGTCGTACGGTCTGGGGGCGTGGGCGCGGGTCCGGCACGTGCTGTGGCCGACCGCGCTGCCGTACGTGATGACCGGGGTGCGGCTCGCCGCGGCCGTCGCGCTGATCCTCGCGATCACCGCCGAACTCGTCATCGGCGCGCCGGGGCTCGGTGCCCGGATCGCGGTCGCGCAGAGCTCGCAGGCGGTGCCGGAGATGTACGCGCTGGTCGTGGTGGCCGGTCTGCTCGGGCTGCTGATCAACGTCGGGGCCCGGACGGTGGAGCGGCGGGCGCTGGCCTGGCACCAGTCGGTGCGCGGGGAGGTGGCGGTGTGAGGAACGTCCTGCTGCGGCTGGTGTTCGTGGTGGCGCTGCCCGCGCTGCTGGTGGCTCTGTGGTGGGTGGCGTCGGACGACAGCACCGATGTGTACTGGCCGCCGCTGCGGACCATCCTGTCGGCGTTCCCGGACGTGTGGACGGCGGACCGGCTGCGCGGCGACGTCTGGCCGAGCCTGTGGCGGCTGGCGTCGGGGTACGCCCTGGCGGCCGTCGTGGGCGTCGCGCTCGGCACGGTGATCGGCTCCTACCGGCGGGTGCGGGCGGTGTGCGAACCGGTCCTGGAGTTCCTGCGGGCGGTGCCGCCGCCCGTACTGGTGCCGGTGATCATGCTGTTCGCGGGGATCGGCGACACGATGAAGATCGTGGTGATCGCGGCGGGCTGTGTCTGGCCGGTGCTGCTCAACACCGTCGAGGGGGTCCGCGCCGTCGACCAGGTGATGACGGAGACGGCCCGCTCGTACGGGATCGCGGGCCCGGCGCGGCTGCGTGCCCTGGTCCTGCCCTCGGCGAGCCCGCAGATCTTCGCGGGGCTGCGCCAGGCCCTGTCCATCGGCATCATCCTGATGGTGATCAGCGAGATGTTCGCCGCGAGCAACGGTCTCGGGTTCACCGTCGTGCAGTTCCAGCGCTCGTTCGCGATCCCCGACATGTGGACCGGCATCCTGCTGCTCGGTCTGCTGGGGTTCGTGCTGTCGGTCCTCTTCCGGCTGGTCGAGCGGCGGGTGCTCGGCTGGTACCACGGTTCGCGCGCCGCCTCCCGGCGGTCCTGAGCCACGTTGCGGAGCCAAGCTCCGGAAAGGGCGTTCCATGCTCGACGTACGCGGCCTGCGGAAGGTGTACGAGGGATCCGGGCGCCGGATCGAGGCGGTGCGCGATCTGACGTTCACCGTCGAGGCCGGTGAACTGGTCTGTCTGGTGGGGCCCTCGGGGTGCGGCAAGACGACGCTGCTGAAGTGTGTGGGCGGGCTGCTCGCCCCGACGGGCGGCGAGGTGGCGCTGAACGGCCGCGCGGTGCACGGGCCGCCGCCCGGGATGGCGTTCGTCTTCCAGGAGTACGGCCGCAGTCTCTTCCCGTGGATGCGGGTCGGTGACAACGTCGAACTGCCGCTGAAGCAGAAGGACATGAGCCGTTCCCGGCGCCGCGAGCTGGTCGCGGACGCCCTGGACTCGGTGGGTCTCGCGGACGCGGCGGGCGCCTATCCCTGGCAGCTCTCCGGCGGGATGCAGCAGCGGGTGGCCATCGCGCGGGCTCTCGCCTACGAGCCGGAGGTGCTGCTGATGGACGAGCCGTTCGCGGCGGTGGACGCGCAGACCCGCGCCGACCTGGAGGACCTGGTCCGGCGTCTGTGGCGGGAGCGCGGCATCACGGTCCTCTTCGTCACCCACGACATCGACGAGGCGGTCTACCTGGGCGAACGGGTCGTCGTGCTGTCCGCCTCCCCGACGGTGGTGCGCGAGCAGCTGAAGGTCGACCTGCCGGCCGAACGCGACCAGGTGCACACCCGCGCCGCCCCGCGCTTCACCGAGCTGCGGACCCATGTGTACGAGCAGATCCAGGCGGCGAAGCGCGGGGCGTCTCACCCGGAACTCACGAAAGATACGCCTCCACCTCACTGAACTGGGCCGCCGGCCAGCCGGTGTTGCCGGTGACGTGCAGCCGCAGGTAGCGGGTGGTGCCGCTGACGGGGACGGTCACCGTGTTCCCGGTGGCCGGGTCGAACCGGTACCCCTGCGACGCGGCGAGGGTGGTGTAACTCGACCCGTCGGTGCTGCCCTGCACGGTGAGGGTCTGGGTGCGGGCGCCCCACGCGGCGGACGGCGGCAGCTTCAGCACCACGCGGCGCACGGCCTGCGCCGATCCCAGGTCGACGGTGAGGGACTGCGGGAAGGCGTTGTTCGCCGACTCCCAGTAGCTGTTGGCGTCGCCGTCGACCGCCTTGCCGGGGGTGTAGACGTCCTGGGAACCGGTGGCGGTGACGGAACGGCCCGCGGCGAGGTTGCGGCCGGGGTCGGGGTCGGGGTTGCCCTGGCCGGGCTGCGGCCAGGTGGAGCAGTCCTCCCACATGCTCGCCCACCCTGAGTTGCCGCCGCCGTCGGTGAGGGCGAAGGTCCCGGAGCCGGTCGGGTAGGGGCAGTTGTAGACACCCGCGGAGCCGACCCCGGTGGCCTTGACGTTCTTGAAGGTGACGGCGCCCTGGGTCTCGGCCTGGACGACGACCGTGCCGACCTTGCTGACGGTGGCGCCGTCGACGGTGACGTTCCTCGCCGCGAACCCGCGCCCGCTGCCGGAGACGAACTCGAAGGCGCTGTACGGACTGTCGGTCACCGTCGTGTCCGTGATCCTCACCTGGGCCTCGACGGCGCTGTCGTAGGAGTCGACGCGCAGCGCCCCCATGGGGTGGCCCCAGTTGGGGTTCATGGCGCCCGTGCGGACCAGGGTGTTGCCGTCGACCGTGATGGTGCCGGCGAGGGGGTGGAAGGGGTCGAGGAACTTCTGGTTGGAGATGGCTATGCCGCTGCCGAGGGCGTTGGTGTCGGAGATCAGGTTGTCGCGCACCGTGATGTCGGTGCCGCCGTAGACGGCTATGCCGTTGGCGAGGTTGGGCTGGCTGATGGTGTTGTTCTCGAAGGTGCTGCCCACGTCGGGGGAGTTCAGCGACCACATGGCGAGGGAGTCGTCGCCCTGGTTGCGCAGGAAGTTGTTGCGCACGGTGACGTTCCTCGCGCCGCCGTTGAGGTTGAGGCCGTCGGCGGTGGTGTCGATGATCCGGTTGTTCTCGACGACGAGGTTGTCGTTGTTCCCGGTGAGCCAGAGCCCCACCTTGAGGTGCTGGAGCCACATCCCCGACACGGAACTGTCCGGCCCGAGCGAGCCGTTGACGAAGTTGTCGGGACTGGAGTCGTCCCGCTCGATGACCTCACCGATGACCGCGAAGTCCTTGAGGTGGACGCCTCCCGAGGAAGACTGCTGGTCGATGAAGCGGGACCCGCGCACGACCGAGTGCCAGTGCCCGGCCCCCTGCACGGTGACGTCCTGCACTCCGTTCAGGGAGGAGGTGATCCGGTACTCCCCCGGCGGTATCCACACCGTGCCGCCCCGCGCGGCGGAGATGGCGTCGCGGAACGCCTGGGTGGAGTCGCCCTGGCCGCTGGGGTCGGCCCCCTTGTCGGTGACGGAGACGGCCCCGGAGGGCTTCGTGGCGGCCGCGGCGACCTGCTCGAAGTCGGCGACGTCCACGGTGACCTGCACGTCCGCCGCCTCGACGGCGACCTTGTCCCCGGCCTGGACGTTCTGCCCGAGCAGCAGACGGGCGTTGGAGTACAGGTGGTGGGTCTTGGCGCCGGCGATCCAGGGCGTGTCGACGTAGGAGTACTTGGAGGTGACGGGGATGGTCTTCGCGAGCTTCTGACCGTTGACGTAGACGTTGAGCGACCCGGACTGTCCGTCGGGGACGCTGTAGGCGACGTTCAGGGCGTTGGCGGCGCGCTCCACGGTGAACTCGACCCGCTGCCCGGCGTTCAGCCGCACGGCCTGCCGTCCGGATGCCTCTGAGGCGAGGGTGCCCTGGGTGTAGTCGGGTCCGATCTTCGTGCCGCCGGTGGCCGACGCCTCGGCCTCGACGGAGGTGAAAGGCAGGGTGGCGCCGGCGGCGGCCCGCGCGGTGCCGGTGGAGAGGGCGACGAGGGTGCCGGCACCGAGGGCGACGGCCACGGCACCGGCCGACAGCCGGGATCTGAGCAGATACATGTGCGGTTCCCTTTCGAATGGGGGTCAGGGGAAGCGCGCCCGAAAGGGGCGCGGGGAACTGCGCGACAAGCCGCGACGAACGGACGGACGAACGGACTACGCCAGCCACACCGCCGTGTCCGTCGGCAGCCGACCGTCGGGATCGAGCGCACCGCTGCCGAGCAGCACCCGCTCGTGCGGAGGGAGCCCGACGGCCGCGTCGGAGAGGTTCACCACCACGACGGCGTCGCCCCGGCCGAAGGCCAGCACGCCCTCGGGCGCGGGCAGCCACCGCAGCGGCCCGTCCCCGAACACGGGACGCAGCCGGATCGCCTCGCGGTACAGCGCCAGCATCGAGGCCGGGTCGCCGGCCTGCGCGTCCGCCGCGTACGCGTCCCATCCCGCCGGCTGGGGCAGCCACGGCTCCTGCCGGGACCCGAACCCGGCGTACGGTTCCCCCGCCGCCCACGGCAGCGGCACCCGGCAGCCGTCCCGGCCGGGGTCGACGCCGCCCGACCGCGCGTGCATGGGGTCCTCGATCCGGTCGAGCGGGATCTCGGCCTCCGGCAGCCCCAGTTCCTCGCCCTGGTACATGTAGACGGCGCCCGGCAGCGCCAGGGAGAGCAGTGCCGCCGCGCGGGCCCGCCGGGTCCCGAGCGCGAGATCGGTGGGGGTGCCGAACACCTTGCTGGCGAAGTCGAACCCGGTGTCACCGGCGCGCCCGTACCGCGTGACCGTACGGGTGACGTCGTGGTTGCACAGCACCCACGTGGCGGGCGCCCCGACGGGCGCGTGCTCGGCGAGCGTGTCGTCGATGGAGGCGCGCAGTCGGGCCGCGTCCCAGGGGCAGGTCAGATAGGAGAAGTTGAACGCGGTGTGCAGTTCGTCGGGGCGCAGATAGCGGGCGAAGCGCTCGGTGTCGGGGAGCCACACCTCGCCGACGAAGACACCGCCGTACTCGTCGGCGATCGCGCGCCAGGAGCGGTAGACGTCGTGGAGTTCGTCGCGGTCGACGTACGGGTGCGGGTCGCGGCCCTCGGTGAAGTCCGGCAGCGCGGGGTCCTTGCAGAGCAGCGCGGCGGAGTCGATCCGGACGCCGGCGACACCGCGTTCGAACCAGAACCGCAGGATGTCCTCGTGCTCCTGGCGGACGGCCGGGTGGGCCCAGTTGAGGTCGGGCTGTTCGGGGGCGAAGAGGTGGAGGTACCAGTCGCCGTCGGGGAGCCGGGTCCAGGCGGTGCCGCCGAACTCGGAGGTCCAGTCGTTCGGCGGCAGTTCGCCGTGCTCGCCGCGCCCCGGGCGGAAGTGGAACAGGTCCCGTTCGGGGCCGCCCGCGAGCGCCGCGCGGAACCACGGGTGCTGGTCGGAGACGTGGTTGGGTACGACGTCGACGATGGTGCGGATGCCCAGCTCACGGGCCTCGGCGATCAGTTTCTCGGCCTCGGCGAGGGTGCCGAAGGACGGGTCGATCGCGCGGTAGTCGGCGACGTCGTAGCCGCCGTCCTTCATCGGGGACAGGTACCAGGGGGTGAACCACAGCGCGTCCACGCCGAGGTCGGCAAGGTAGGGCAGTCGTGCCCGGACACCCGCGAGGTCACCGGTGCCGTCGCCGTCGCCGTCGGCGAAGCTGCGGACGTACACCTGGTAGATGACGCCCGAGCGCCACCAGTCGGAGGTGTTTCGGGCAGGGGTGGGCTGTCCCACGGTGCGTGCCTTTCTACGAGGGGGGGGAGGGCGTCAGCCCTTGGTGCTGCCCGCGCTGATCCCGGCGATGATGTGCCGCTGGAAGACGAGGAACAGCGCGACCATCGGAATGCTGGCGATCACCATGGCGGCGATCAGCACGGTCAGCGGGATGTTCTGGGCGAGCTGCACGAGCGCGACGCTGATCGGCTGCTTGTCGGTGTCGGAGAAGACCATCAGCGGCCAGAGGAAGTCCTGCCAGACGGCGACCAGCGCGAAGATGGAGACGACGCCGAGGACCGGCCGGGACATGGGCAGCACGATGGAGACGAGGACGCGCAGCTTCCCGGCGCCGTCGATCTCGGCGGCCTCCAGCACGTCCCTGGGTATCTGGTCGAAGAACCGCTTGAGCAGGTAGAGGTTGAAGGCGTTGGCGACGGCCGGGAGCCAGATGGCGAGGGGGTCGTTGAGCAGGCCGAGGTCGGCGACGGTGAGGTACTTGGGGACGACGAGGGCCTGGGCGGGGACCATCAGGGTGGCGAGGATGCCGGCGAGGACCACGTTGCCGAAGGCGGGCCTCAGCTTGGACAGGGCGTACGCGGCGGCCGTGCAGAGCACGATCTGGAAGATCCAGGCGCCGGCCGCCTGCACCACCGTGTTCCACAGGTGGGTGGGGAGCCGCATCAGCTCCCAGGTCTCCGAGAAGGTGGAGACGTGCCACTCCTCGGGGACCAGGGTGGGCGGGGTGCGGGCCACCTCGTCCGGGGACTTCATGGCGCCCGTGACCATCCAGTAGACGGGGAAGAGGAAGGCGAGCGCGAAGAGCAGGACGACCCCGGTGAACACGGCCCAGTAGGCGGCCCTGCCGCGCGGGCGGGCCAGGACGGCCGGGGAGACGAGGGTGCGGGTGGAGCTCATGCGTCCTCCCCGTCGGAGCGGGTGAGCCGGAGGTAGAGAGCGGAGAACAGGCCGAGCAGCAGCAGGAGCATGACGCTCAGCGCACAGGCGCCGCCGAAGTCGTTGTAGAGGAAGGCGTACTTGTAGATGAGGTAGAGGACGGTGACCGTGGCGTTCTCCGGGCCGCCGCCGGTGATCACGAACGGTTCGGTGAAGACCTGCATGGTGGCGATGATCTGGAGGAGCATCAGCATCAGGATCACGAACCGGGTCTGCGGGACCGTGACGTGCCGGACGCGTTGCAGGAGGTTCGCGCCGTCCAGTTCGGCCGCCTCGTACAGCTCGCCGGGGATGGACTGGAGGGCGGCGAGGTAGATCAGGACGGTGCCGCCGAGGTTGGCCCAGGTGGCGACAAGGACGAGGGAGACCAGGGCGGTGTCGGCGCCGTTGGACCAGTTCGAGGTCGGCAGGTGGAGGAAGCGCAGCGCCTCGTTGGCGAGGCCGGCGCCCGGGTCGTAGAACCACTTCCACAGCAGGGCGCTGACCACCGGCGGGATCATCACCGGCAGGTAGACGACCACCCGGAAGAACGCCTTGGCGTGGCGGAGTTCGTTGAGGACGAGGGCGAGGACGAAGGGGACGGCGAAGCCGATGAGCAGGGCGAGCACCGTGAAGGTGAGGGTGTTGCGCCAGGCGTCGGCGAACTCGGGGTCCTTCAAGACCCGGGTGAAGTTGTCGGTGCCGACCCACTCCGGGTCGGTGCCGGGGGTGTACTTCTGGAAGGCGATGACGATCGCGCGGAGCGCCGGGTACCAGGAGAACAGGGCGAAGCAGATCAGTCCGCCGAGGAGGAAGGTGTAGGCGCGGCCCTGTTCGGCGAGGCGGCGCCGCCCGGGGATCTTCCGGCGGGGCGGCGCCTGCACCGGACGGACGCGCACGGCCTCGGCCGGGCGTTCAGCCGTCTTCATCGCCGGTCAGCCCCGGGCCAGAATGCTGTCGATCTTGCCGGAGGCGTCCTTCAGGAGCTGGTCGATGTCGGCGTCCTCCTTGGTGAGGACGGCGGAGACGACCCCGTCGAGGACGGAGTAGATCTGCTGGGCGTTCGGCGGCTCGATCTTCAACTCCAGCCGCTGGTTGCCGTCGAGGAAGGGCTGGTAGTTCTCCACCGGGACGTTGGCGTTGGCCTTCTTGACCTTCTGGTCCTCGGCGTCGGCGGCGCCGGTGAAGAGCCGCGGCTCGGGCAGGCCGACGGGGCTGTCGGTGCTCTTGGCGCGGGCGTAGTCGCCGAGGAAGCCCTTTCCGGGGGTGAGGAACATGTGGTCGAGCCACTTCAGGCCGGCCCGGATCTGCTCGGGGCCGGCCTTCTTGTTGAACATGTAGCCGTCGCCGCCGATGAGGGTTGCCTGGCCGCCGGGCATGGGGGCGAGGGCGAGGTCCTGGTAGTTCCCGCCCTTCTCCTTGACCAGGATCGGGATGTTGTCGGGGGCGGCGAGGTACATGCCGAGCTTGCCGGTGCCCATCATCTGCTGGACGTCGTTGATGACGAGGAGCTGCTTGCTGCCCATGGACCTGTCGGTCCAGCGCATGTCGTGCAGGGACTGGAGGACGGCCCTGCCCTGCGGGGTGTTCACGGTGGCCTTCTCGCCGTCGGCGCTGACGACGTCGCCGCCCTGGGAGTACAGCTCGGCGGTGAAGTGCCAGCCGCCCTGGTTCTGGGCGCTGTAGTCGGCGTACCCGACGGTGCCGCCGCCGAGTCCGGCGATCTTCTTGGCGGCGGTGCGGACCTCGTCCCAGGTGGCCGGGGGCTTGTCGGGATCGAGGCCGGCCTTCTCGAAGAGCGCCTTGTTGTAGATGAGGCCCATCGAGTAGCCGGTGCGGGGGATGCCGTAGACCTTGCCGTCAACGGTGTAGATGTCCCGCAGCTGCTGCTGGAGGGTGTCGTAGCTCTTGAGTTCCTTCAGGTACGGGGTGAGGTCCGCGGCCTGGTCGATGTCGACGACGTGCGCCGCGTCGGTGAAGTACGTGTAGAAGACGTCCTCCATCTGCCCGCCGGCGAGCTTGGCGTCGAAGGTCTTGGGGTCCTGGCAGGGGAACGCGTCGTGCGGGACGACGTCGATGTCCGGGTTGGCCTTCTCGAAGGCGGCGACGTCCTCCTCGAAGAAGCCGCGGTCGACCTTGGCGCTCTTGGGCGGCATGCAGTTGACCGTGATGCGGGTCTTGCCGCTGGCTGAGTCGTCGTCCGACCCGCCGCAGGCGGAGACGGCGAGGGCGAGCGAACAGACGCTCAACGCGGCGAAGGTACGGCGAGTACGGCGAGTACGGCGAAATCCCGTGCGTGACATCGGAGTAACCCCTCAGGACAGGAGCGGTGGGCGCCGCACACTCAAGCACCGGCAACAGCAGGGCGCAAGATGTCACGCAGACTCTGTAATTATTTGACAGCAGTGTGGATCTCTGCGGCGATCAGCTCCGCGGTGCTTGCGCCGTGGAGCCGCGGACCACCAGCTCGGGCTCGAAGAGCAGTTCCTCGGCGGCCACCGCCTGGCCGTTGATCTGCGCGTTCAGCAGTTCCACGACCGCCCGGCCCATGGCCTCGATGGGCTGCCGGACGGTGGTCAGCGGGGGTTCGGTGCAGTTCATCAGCGCGGAGTCGTCGTAGCCGACCACCGAGACGCGTCCGGGGACGTTCAGCTCCTTGCGCCGCGCGGCCCGTACGACGCCGAGGGCGAGGATGTCGCTGGCGCAGATGAAGCCGGTGACGCCGCGGTCGATGAGCCGGGAGGCGGCGGCGTGGCCGCCCTCGATGGAGAACATGGCCCGGCCCACGTACTCGTCGGGGATCTCGCCGACGGCCCGCGCGGCGGCCAGCTTGCGGCCCGAGGGCATGTGGTCGGCGGGGCCGAGCACCAGGCCGATCCGCTCGTGGCCGAGGGAGGAGAGGTGCCGCCAGGCGTGTTCGAGGGCCACCGCGTCGTCGCAGGAGACGCCGGGGAAACCGAGGTGCGGGATGGCCGCGTTGACCAGCACCACCGGGATCTTGCGGTCGGCGAGCCGCTCGTAGTGCTCGTGCGGGGCGTCGGCCTGGGCGTACAGTCCGCCGGCGAAGACGACGCCGGAGACCTGCTGCTGGAGCAGCAGATCGACGTAGTCGGCCTCGGAGACGCCGCCCTTGGTCTGGGTGCAGAGCACCGGGGTGAGGCCGAGCTGGGCCAGCGCGCCGCCGATGACCTCGGCGAAGGCCGGGAAGATCGGGTTCTGCAGCTCGGGCAGGACCAGGCCGACGAGCCGGGCGCGTTCGCCGCGCAGCTGGGTGGGCCGTTCGTAGCCGAGCACGTCCAGGGCGGAGAGGACCGCCTGCCGGGTGGCCTGGGAGACCCCGGGCTTGCCGTTGAGCACCCGGCTGACCGTGGCCTCGCTGACCCCGACCTTCTTCGCCACCTCAGCAAGTCGTCGCGTCATGGCCGCAAGAATAGCGCAAGAAATGAAAGCAGTTTGCGTAACGCGGTGTGCGTGACGGCGTAGAGGCGCGTCAGTCGGCCGCTGGGACCACGCGCAGGTGGGTGGCGCCGGTACGGGTGCGGCGCGGCCGGGACGCGGGGCGCCGGCGTTCGCGCAGCACCAGCGTCAGCCGCCGGTACCCCAGCTCCTCCAGGTGCCGGGAGGTCTCGACCACCACGCGGCAGTCGAGGGCGCCCCGTACCGCGTCGGGGTGGCGCAGCGGCCGTACGGCGCCGTCGTGCTCCACGGCGCCCTCGCCGACCGCGCGGATCCAGTGCGGCAGCCCCTGCCGGTAGGCGGCGTCCATGATCGGGTCCTGGGCGATGTCGCGCCGGATCGCCTGGACGCCGTGGTCGTGACCGTGGCGCTCCACCACGGAGGCGAAGTGGGCCAGCATCGGCAGGCACCAGAGCGACTCGTGCTCGCCGAGGACCTCGGCGGCGTCCGGGTGGAAGAGCACGTAGCGCAGGAAGTTGTCCCCGGGCATGGCGGTGGGGTGGGGGCCTGTCTCGCGGAAAAGTGACCGGAACGCGCCGTTGGCCAGCACGACGTCCCAGCGGTGGTCGACGACGAACGAGGGATGGGGGACGGCGTCCAGGAGCGCGGCGTAGTCCTCCAGGTACGCCTGGGCCTCGGGAGTCGCGGGGGCGGGCCGCGGTGCCGACCGCTGCCCGCCTGCCTGAAATGCCATCGGGAGGTCACCCCTCTTGCCTATGCGGCCTTCACGCGGCGCACCGATCCTGCTGTCCGGCGCGAGGCATGTCAACTATCGTGGCATTTCATGACGGTTGACGGCTGAAATTGGCCACAGTTGTGGCGACGCCTGGATGTGAGTTCGAACGGGGGCTACTCTCCGGGAAGTTCACGGCAACCGCTTGTGAGAAGCCTGTGGGTCCGGTGAGAGATGTAGGAGAGCTGTCGGTGACGGGTGGCTTCGAGGGTGCGGGCACCACGCGGACCGCGGCACTGCCGTCCGTGCTCCCCCGTGTCACCGCGCTCGCCGACCGGCTCGGCGTCGCGCACGCCGAGGTCTTCGACACCGGCCGGCTCTCCGCCGCCTCCGGGGTCCCCGAGTCCGTGGTCAAGGCGCTGCTCGGCGGCCGTCCGGCGGGGGAACCCGATGTGCAGGCGCGGTTCGTGCAGCGCCTCGACCTGCTGCGCCGTACCCGCCTCAAGCCCAACGGGCGGCGCTACACCCAGCAGGAGATCGCCGACGGCGCCGGGATGTCGCGGCAGCAGGCGGGCGCCCTCATCAACGGCGACCGGCGGCCCACCATGGAGCACTGCGACGCCCTCCAGCGCTTCTTCCGGGTGCACGCAGGGTTCTTCACCGCGGAGGACTCCGAGGCGCTCGCCGACGCCCTGCAACACACCGAGCAGGAGCTGCTGCAACAGCTCGCCGACCGTGAGCGGCAGGCGGCCGAGGCGGCCGCCGACCCCCTGGAGCGGCTGCTCCAGGACCACGGCGTCCGCGGGATCGCCTGGCGGGCCGCACAGTTGCCCACCGACCAGCACCGGGACAAGGTCGCCGAGTGGCTGGACATGCTCCTGGAGAGCGTGAAGCGGCCCGAGTCGTGAGCCTGGGGGGAATCGGTGGGCATCGGTAGGGAGATGCGCAGGCTGTGCGGCAGGCTGGTCGCGGAGCTGGCGCTGGAGGTCCCGGCGCCGCCCGCCGACCTGTACGCCGCGCTGTGCGAGGCGATGAGCCGGCGCCGGGGGCGGCCGGTGCTGTTCCGCACGGCGGCGTTCCCGCCGGGGACGGCCAGCGGGCTGTGGCTCGACATGGCCGACCGGGACCTCGTGGTGGTCGAGGAGCGCACGGCGCCCGAGCACCAGTTGGTGATCCTCGGGCACGAGCTGTGGCACATGAAGGCCGGGCACCGGGGGCACGTCACGGAGGGCGTGACGGCGGCGGCCCGGCTGCTGGGCGGAGGCGGCGAGGATCTCCGGACGCCCGGGGACGCCTGGTACGTCGACGAGGACGCGCTGCGGGCCACGGTCCGCGCGGTGGCCGCCCGGTCCCGCTTCGACCTGGCCGACGAACGGGAGGCGGAGAGCTTCGGCCTGCTCCTCGCCAGCAAGTGCCGGACCCGGCTGGCGGGGGCGTCCCTGCGGGGGCCGGTCCAACGCGACCACCTGGCCGGGCGGATCGAGGCGTCGCTGGGGTATCCGGGCTGAACGCGGGGGGCTGTGCGAGCCGGGTCCGGGACCGTCCAGGGGCTGTCCGCGCCGATTCAAGGGCCGTCCCGGGGTGTCCGGGCCGGGGTGTCCGGGCCGGGCGGGTTCTCCTCTTTCGTCCGCCACGGGCGGGTGGTTCGGCCGGATTGTCAGTGGGTGGCGGCAAGCTGGTGCGGTGGGCGTCGCACGGGCGGCGTTCCGACACCGACGTGGGGAGAGCCGACCGATGACCACCACCGCCGTGCTGACCGACCGGGAACGCGCCGCCGTCCAGGCCTATCTCCGCCTGCTGCACACGGTGCGGGCGGCCTTCGACACGGCCGCGGGCCCGGCGGCCCCGGTCGTCCCCCCGTCCGTCCTCGCCGAGGCCGAACGGGCCCTGCGGGAGGCGGGCCTGACCGGCAACGAGGAGGCGCTGTTCCGGCTGCTGGCCAGTTGGTGTCCGGAGCCCTGACCCGGTGCGCCGGGACGGCTCAGGGGCGGGCCGGCGGCGGGACCGCGACCGCGGTGACGAGGAGGCCGTCGCGAGCCGCCCAGCGGCCGTCGAAGCCGGTCAGCCGGCGGCCCCCCACCGTGGGCCCGGGGACGAGGAGTTCCGCGCGGAAGGCGCCGCGGCCCTTCGCGTCGGGGTCCTCGGTGATCTCGATGTCCGCCTCGGAGAAGTCGAGCCACTGCCCGGTGAGGGGGAACCACGCCTTGTAGACGGACTCCTTGGCGCTGAACAGCAGCCGTTCCCAGTGCACGTGGGGCCGCTCCGCGGCGAGGCGCCGGAGCCGGTCGGTCTCCGAGGGCAGTGCCACGACGGACAGCACCCCCTCGGGCAGCGGCGCGTCCGGCTCGGCGTCGATGCCGAGGGACGCCAGGTCGGTGGCGCGGACCAGCGCGGCGGCGCAGTAGCCGTCGCAGTGGGTCATGCTGCCGACCAGTCCGTCGGGCCAGCGCGGCGCGCCCCGCTCGCCGTTGAGGACGGGCTGCGCGGGCACCCCGAGGCGTTCCATGGCCCGCCGGGCGCAGGAGCGTACGACGGTGAACTCGCGGCGCCGCTTGGGCACCGCGCGGGCCACCAGCGGCTCCTCCTCGGGGTGGAGCGGCGTGTGCCCGGCGGTGCCGTGACCGTACGCCTCCTCGGCGGCCACGGACCCCGGCAGTACGTCCTCGATCACCGGAACCGGCCCTCCCTCGTCCCGTCGATCACCGGAACCCGCCCTCCCTGGTCTGGTCGCCCGTGCCCGGGAGCGCGTCTCCGCGGATGAGCCGCAACTGCCCCGGCCGCGCCGACCGCTTGCGCCATTCCCGGGGGTAGCCCAGGGACACCTCCTCGAAGCGGACGCCCTCGTGCCGGGTGGTCCGGGGAATGTGCAGATGGCCGTAGACCATGGTGTCGACGCGGAACCTGCGGTGCCAGTCGGCGGTCAGCGCGGTGCCGCACCACATGGCGAACTCCGGGTACCACAGGACCTCGGTGGGGTGGCGGTCCAGCGGATAGTGGTTGACGAGGACGGTCGGCAGGTCCTCCGGCAGCGCCGCGAGCCGTGCCTCGGTCGCGGCGACCCGGGCCCGGCACCACGCCTCGCGGCTGGGATAGGGGTCGGGGTGCAGCAGGTACTCGTCGTTGCAGACGATGCCGGTGCCGTGCGCGTACCGCAGTCCCTCGTCCTTGGTCGCGCAGCCGTCGGGGAGGAACGAGTAGTCGTAGAGCAGGAAGAGCGGGGCGACGGCCGCCGGGCCGCCGGGGCCGTCCCAGACCGGGTAGGGGTCCTCGGGTGTCGTCACGCCCAGTTCGCGGCAGACGGCGACGAGGTGGTCGTAGCGCTCGGTGCCGCGCAGGGTGACGGGGTCCTTCGGATGGGTCCACAGCTCGTGGTTGCCGGGGGCCCAGACGACGCGGCGGAAGCGGCCGGCGAGGGTGCCGAGCGCCCAGCGGATGTCGGCGACGGTCTCCGCGACGTCCCCGGCGACCAACAGCCAGTCCTCGTCGGAGACGGGGCGCATGGCCTCGACCAGGGCCCGGTTCTCCCGGTAGCCGATGTGCAGGTCGCTGACGGCCCACAGCCGTCCGGCGCCACCGGTCGTCGACGTCACCGCTCGCCTCCCCCTCCGCACGCTCCGGCGTCCCGCCCGCGGGCGCGCCCGTCCCCAAGAGATCACACGGTGGACCGGGGCGACAAGACCCGCCCCGGCGGGGACGCGGCCGCCGGGCCGCCGGCCGTCGGCAAGGCTTAACACGCGCGTTGCACGGGGCCGCCCGCCACCCCCTATGATCGCCCCAACACGACCGCCCACGGCTCTCCCCCCGCGCGGAGCGGTCCGGTGTCCCTTCTTCTCCCTGGCCGGGCACGGCCGGCTGTGCCCTGCCCGCCTACCGTGAAAGGCGGCCTGCATGGTCTCTCGCGTACGCGTCTGGCTCAACCGCACGTACGCGGAGAACGTGTTCTTCATGGATCAGCTGCGGAGAAATCCCGCCGACCGGGCCGTCGAGATCCATGCCACGCACGGCGACCCGGACTCCCCCGTCCTGGCCGCCGCCGACACCGCCGAGCTGGAGCCGGAGGCCCTGTCCCCGGCGGCGTACGTCGAGTTCGCGCTCGACCAGTGCCGGCGGCGCGGCATCGACGTGTTCGTGCCCCGGCTGCACCAGACGGCGGTCGTCGCGCACCGCGCGGAGTTCGAGGCGGCCGGTACGGCGCTGCTCGCCCCGCCGCCCGAGGCGGTGGCCGTCTTCGCCGACAAGGTGATCGGCTACGAGGCGGCGCAGGCGGTCGGCGTGCCCGTACCGCCGTGGTGGCGGGTCCGGACGGCCGACGAACTGCTGGCCGCCGTCGAGGAGTTGGAGGAGGCGGGGCACCGGGCGTGCTTCAAGCCTGCCTCTGGCGCGGGCGGGGTCGGCTTCCGAGTGATCACCCGGAAGCCGTTCTCCCTCACCCACCTGACCGGTTTCCCGAGCCCGTACGTCCCGCTCGACCTGGCCGTCGCGGCGGTCCGGGCGGCGGACGAACCGGTCGACTGGCTGGTGATGCCGCGCCTGGAGGAGCCGGAGGTGTCGGTGGACTGCCTCACCGGCACCGACAACCGGGTGCGGATGGCCGTGGGCCGCACCAAGAACGGCCGCCGTCGCGGCTTCACCCTGGACGACCGGTGGCTGGAGCCCGCACGGTGCCTCGCTGAGGGCTTCGGGCTGCACCACCTCTCCAACATCCAGTTCCGGATGTTCGGCGAGCGTCCCGTGCTGATGGACGTCAACACCCGTCCGGCGGGCGGGCTGCACCAGCTCGCGCTGTGCGGGATCAACGCCCCCTGGGCGGCGGTGCGGCTGGCACTCGGTGACGACCCGGGCGAGCTGGTGCCGCCGTTCCTCGGGCAGGACTACGCGGTGGTGTCCGGGCCGCGCCCGCTCCGCCCGCTGACCGTGCCGCACCAGCGCACGGAACCGGCACCGCCCGCGCCGCCCGCGCCGTCCTCGGCGTCCGCGCCGTCCGTCCCTGCCCCGGCGTCCACGGCAGCCGTCCCGGCCCCCGCTCCGCCGCACCCGGCGGAGACGCTCACCGCCCCGGCGGGCCACGTCCCCAAGTTCTCCGGTCAGCACACGTGACCCACCGCCCTCGCGGCGGCACCGGCCCCCGACCCGGCTACTCGGCGTACCCCCAGGCCCGCGCGAGTTCCCGCAGCCGGGGCGGGATGTCGGTGTCCGGGCGGGGCGGGCGGGCCGGGCGGACCCGGCCGGACTTCAGGGTCTCCGACCAGTCTCCGAGCTGGGGGCGGAAGGCGCCGTGGTCCTTGCTGCCGTAGTCGAGCATGCCGGACTCCCAGGGCACGCCCAGGTAGTCGCACACGCGGCGGGTGCTCCGCTCCGGGTCGGCGGTGAGGTCCTCGTACCTGACCACCAGCGCCGCCGGGTCGCGCCGTACCTCCTCGAGCCGCTCGGCGTAGTCGAGGACCTCGGCGCGGACGGCGGCCGGGTCCGGGGCGGTGCGGCGGGCGGTGAGGGAGGCGACGACCGCGCCGGGGTGGCGCAGCAGGACGATGCGGCGGGCCTCGGGCCAGCAGCGGTTCAGCCGGGGCCAGACCAGGGCGTTGGCCGGGGTCTTGTCCACGATGAGGTCCTTGCCGCTGCGGACCAGTTCCAGGTGGAGCACCCGGTCCCACAGGACGTGTTCGAGTTCCTCCCGGTCCAGTTCCAGGGCACGCATGGCCTTGCTGGTGAAGGGCCGGGAGAGGTGGACCCGCAGGGTACGCAGATGCATCTCGTGCGGGGCGCGGATACGGCTGTGGCTGTTGAGCAGGACCCGCAGCAGCGTCGATCCGGAGCGCACCGAGGACAGGACGAAGACCGGGGACTCGACCAGGCGAGGCACGGGCGGGGCGGTGTAGGAGTCCACCGGCGGGCGGGGCGCCGGGACGGTGTCGGGGGTCCGGCGCGGCGGGCTGACGGCCTGTGCCATCAGCCTCCCCCGGCGCCTCAGTCCCTTGCCGATCGCGGACAGTCGCGGGTCTCGCACCGTGCCACCTCTTTCTCGTCGTGCTGGCCGCATCCCAGAGGCGGCCGGCGAACGGGAGGTGTACGGCGGGCGGCGGGCCGGGGGCACCGTTCCCCGGCCGGTGTGCGTGACCTGGGGCTTCGCCGCTTCCTTAATTCTTCATGGGAAGGGCCCCGTACGGGCTACCTGAGGTAGGCCAGGCCCGGGTGGACCGCGGTGTAGCCGTCGAGCAGGCGGCGGGCGACGTTCACCGAGTCGACGAGCGGGTGCAGCGCGAACGCGGCCACCGCGCGGGCGCGGGAGCCCGACTCGGCCGCGGCGAGGACCTCGCGTTCGACGGCCTTCACGGCGCAGACCAGGCCCGTGGCGTGGTCCGGCAGCGGGTCCACCGCGACCGGGCGGGCTCCGCTCGCGTCGACCAGGCAGGGCACCTCGATGACGGCGTCGGCGTCGAGGGCGGCGAGCGTCGGACCGTTGCGGACGTTGAGGATCAAGGTGGTGCGCTCGCCCCGGGCGAGGGCCCGCATCAGGGCGAGGGCGACCTTCTCGTAGCCGCCGGAGAGGTCGTCGGCCTCGCGTTCGCCGGCGCCCGCCGCCTCGCGGTTCTCGGACATGTAGGTGGCCTCGCGCTCGGCGCGGGTGCGGTCCCACAGGGCGAGCGCGGAGACGTCCGGGTTCCGTGCCTCGGCGTAGAAACCGGCCTGCTGGTCGCGGAGGAACGCGCCGCGGGTCCGGTCCGCGTGCCGGTAGGCGTGCACGGCCTCGCGGTTGAAGTAGTAGTAGTGCAGGTACTCGTTGGGGATCGCGCCGAGCGAGCGGAGCCAGTCGGTGCCGAAGAGGCGGCCCTCCTCGAAGGAGCCGAGCAGGGCGTCGTCGGCGAGCAGCCGAGGGAGCTGATCGCGGCCGGCGACGCGCAGGCCGCGCACCCAGCCGAGGTGGTTGAGCCCGACGTAGTCGACGAACGCGTCACGCGGGTCCGCGCCGAGCACCCGCGCGATACGGCGGCCGAGGCCGACCGGCGAGTCGCAGATGCCGATGACGCGGTCGCCGAGGTGGCGGGACATCGCCTCGGTGACGAGCCCGGCGGGGTTGGTGAAGTTGATGACCCAGGCGTCGGGGGCGAGGCGGGCCACGCGGCGCGCGATGTCCACGGCCACGGGTACGGTGCGCAGGCCGTAGGCGATGCCGCCCGCGCCGACGGTCTCCTGGCCGAGGACGCCCTCGGCGAGCGCGACGCGTTCGTCCTCGGCGCGGCCCTCCAGGCCGCCGACGCGGATCGCGGAGAAGACGAAGGCGGCGCCGGTGAGGGCCTCGTCGAGGTCGGTGGTGGCGGTCACCCGGGGTGCGTCGGGCACGGTGGCGGCCTGGTCGGCCAGGACCCGGGTGACCGCGGTGAGCCGGTCCGCGTCCAGGTCGTGCAGGACGACCTCGGTGACGCGGTGTTCGTCCCGGTCGCCGAGCAGGGCGCCGTGGACGAGCGGTACGCGGAAGCCGCCGCCGCCCAGGATTGTCAGCCTCACGCCTGCGGTCCTTTCGTGCGGGGCCGGCTCGGGGCCGGGTGGGTTGCTGTCGCCGATCATGGCATGCGGGGGTGCCCCGGGGCGGGGTGTGCTGTGATGCCGGGGCGCGGCAGGGGATCACGCTCGGGTGCGTGGGGGCTGGTCGCGCAGTTCCCCGCGCCCCTTGCGAGGGCACGATGTGCCGTGCGGGTGCGTGGGGGCTGGTCGCGCCGTTCCCCGCGCCCCTTTCAGGGGCGGGGATGATGTTCCGTTCGTTGACCGGGGTTGGGCGTGTTGTTTAGGTTCGGGTGGGTTGGTATTCGACTGTTCGTGGAGGGTTACTCGGCATGGTCGCCCTGGCCCGTACCTCCGCCGGTCGGCTGCTGGCGGTGCTCGGTGCCTTCGACCACCAGCACTCCGCGCTGTGCCTCACGGACATCAGCCGCCGCGCGGGGCTCACCCTGACCACCGCGCACCGGCTGGTCGGCGCGCTCACGGCGTGGGGCGCGCTGGAGCGCGACGCGTCCGGGCTGTACCACATCGGGCTGCGGCTCTGGGAGGTCGCGGCGCTCGCCCCGCGCGCCCTGGCCCTGCGGCAGGTGGCGCTGCCGTACCTGGAGGACCTGTACGAGGCGACGCACGAGAACGTGCAGCTCGCGGTGGAGGACGGCGGCGAGGTCGTCTACGTCGAGTGGCTGTCGGGGCGTTCGGCGGTCGGCGTGCGCATCCGGGTCGGCGGGCGCTGGCCGCTGCACGCCACCGGGGTCGGACTCGTCCTGCTCGCGCACTCCTCGGCCGGGTCGCAGGAGGCGTACTGCGCGGGGCCGTTGGCCGCCTTCACCCCGTACACGGTCACCGACCCGGCACTGCTGCGCCGGGTACTGGCCGACGTGCGGCGCACGGGGACCGCGGTGAGCGACCGGCAGGTCACCGACGACGCCGTGTCGGTGGCCGCGCCGGTGCGCGGACCGGACGGGACGGTGACGGCGGCGGTGTCGGTGGTCGTCCCGCACGCCGACGGCCGGGTCCCGGCCCTCGTCCCGGCGGTCCGGCTCGCGGGGCGCGGGATCTCCCGGGCGCTGGGCTGGCGGCCGCGGGGGAACGGGGCCGGAACTCCCTCTCACCGGTGAGGACCGCGCGCCCCTCCCCCGCGATACTGGGACGGCCTCCCGGCCCGACCCGAGGAGCCGCCGTGTCCCCACGCTCCCCGCACAGCACGCCTGTACCGGCCGCCCCGGCCGCCCCGTTCGCCGTGCTCGTCGGGCGGCTGCGGGCCGCCAACCCGTACGTCGTCGACGCCGCGCTCGCCGCCGCCGTGCTGTTCGCGGTGTCGTTGCAGTGGATCTTCCCGGACGAGGGTGACGACCCGCTGACCCGGCAGGGCTGGCTGCTCGGCGCGGCGACGGCGGTGCCGCTGGTGTGGCGGCGGCGGGCACCGTTCGGCACGGCCCTCGCCGTGTCGGCGGCCACCCCCTCGCAGGCCGTGTACCACGCTCCCCCGCCGGACCTGATGTACGCCGGTTTCGTCGCCCTCTACACGATCGCCGCCCTCGGCCAGCCCTGGCAGCGGCGGCTGATCCTGTACGGCTGGCTGGCGGGGGGCGCCCTCACCATGCAGCACAAGGAGGACGCGCAGCCCTTCGAGTACGCCTTCCAGTTGCTGAGCCTGGTGTGCGCCTACGCACTGGGGATGCTCGCCCGCACCCAGCGCGCGTACACCGCCGCGCTGGAGGACCGTGCCCGGCGGCTGGAGCGCGAGCGGGCCGCCGACACCGCGCGGGCCGCGGCGCAGGAACGCGCCCGGATCGCCCGCGACATGCACGACGTCGTCGCCCACGCGGTCAGTCTGATGGTGGTGCAGGCGGAGGCCGGGCCGGTGGTGGTGCGCAGTGATCCGGCGCGCGCGGAGGCCGCGTTCGACGCGATCGCGGGGACCGGCCGGGACGCGATGGGACAGCTCAGACGCATCCTCGGGGTGCTGCGGGCCGAGCGTCCCGACGAGTCGGCGCACCGGGTGCCGCAGCCGGACGTCGGCGCGCTGCCCGAACTGGTCCGGCGGGTCGGCGAGTCGACGGGGCTCCGGGTCGGGCTGCGTACGACGGGCGCGGAGCGCGCGCTCGCCCCTGACACCGGCGTCGCCGTGTACAGGATCGTCCAGGAGGCCCTCACCAACACCGTCAAGCACGCGTACGCTGCCCGCGCGACGGTCGCGCTGGAGTGGGGGGAGGACACGGTGACGGTGACGGTGACGGACGACGGACGGGGCCCGGCGGCCGGGAACGGCGGGCACGGGCTGATCGGTGTCCGGGAGCGGGCCGCGGCCTGCGGCGGCGGCGCCACCGCGGGCCGCGGCCCGGACGGCGGC